>JBKJRK010000010.1:0-4489 GCA_046593135.1 Tepidisphaeraceae bacterium
GTTTGGAATTGTCGACGGGGCGGGGGTCGGTGCAGTTGGAATTGCCGGTGAACCAGGTCGTTCCGATGCCGGCCATGACGGGACTCGCCGGGGCGCCGCCGTGGTATGCGGTCTGGAGGTCGCTCGACCGGGTGACACACCCGCCGTTGTATTTTTTGTTTCTTCGCGGATGGCGTGAGTGTTTTGGCCAAGGGGACGCCGCGGCGCGGTCGTTGTCGGTCGTGATGTCGCTCGCGGCGATTGTCCTGCTGTACGACGTTACGCGATTGTGCTGGGGATCACGTCGGGTTGCGCTCTGGTCCGCGGCGATGATGGCGCTGGCCGGGCCGCAGTTTGAGCACGCCCGCCTGGTGCGTAGCTATGCGATGTTGTTATGTCTCGGGCTGCTTGCGTGGTGGGCGGTTGCCCGGCTTCTATCCGCCGGGGGGCGGCAAACGATTGGGTACGCGGTTGTGCTGGGCGTCTCGATCGCGGCGATGCTCCTGACTCATTATTTTTCCGCCGGTGCGGTTGCGGCACTGTTGGCGTACGCGTTGATCGGGCTCCGCGCCAGGGCTCGTGCGTTCGCGGCGTCCGCAGTTGTCACTGGCGCGGCGGTTTGGTTGGCGGCGTGGGGGCTGACCTTGGCGCGACACGCGACGCACTTCTCGGGAGCCGATTCGACGACCGATTTTCTCAGGCGTGACCTTACGGGCTCAGGTCGAGTTTTTCAGACGCTGTCCGACTTGGCCGCCGTTCCCCTTCGCCTGTTCGTGCAGATGCCGCAACAGAGCATCTCGTGGGCATGGACGGGCGGCGTCATTTGCCTGGTCCTTCTCGCGATCGCAGCGGGGGCTCGCCGGAGTGCGTTGTTGTTGCCAACGCTGTGGTTGGCGGGAGTTGTCGGATCGATTGCGGCGCTCGACCTGTCACGTTCGACGATCCATCTCCAGGCCGTTCGTTACGTCCTTCTTGCCTCACCGGCACTTTACGTTCTGATCGCGGCGGGGCTGCCGGATCGATGGGCACGGTCGGTCCCGGCGATGGCAATGCTGCGGCACGCGTTGCCGGCCGTTGTCGTGGCGGGATGTCTCGTGCAAGCGTTACTCGCGGGTCAGTCGGCGGAATTGGATTGGCGCCCGGTCGCCAAATTCCTCGACGAGCCCGGCCGCGCACACGACGCGATCGTCTTCGTTCGGGACGGGCAGCCGGACTGGTTCGTGGGGTACGAGGTGATGGCGTATGGTCACGCGTCGAGTTTGCCGTCTAGCAGACAGGTCGCGGTATTGAAGTCGCCGGTGCCAGCGGCGTTGTTGAGCGAGCTTGGCAGTCGCGGGCGGGTATGGGTCGTCAATCTATCCAGCGAGCCCGCGCCGCTCGATTCGCTGTTGCCGGGATGGACCGTGGTGCCGGCAAATGTTCCCGGCTTCCCGCCCGTCGTTTGGGAACTCTCGCCACGGTAGGGCGACGCCGCCGGCTTTGACGTTTCCGTCCGCACTTTCTACCTTTTCCCGCATGCTGAGCGACAACCGCGAGATCAAGGTAGTTCCCGACGCGAAAGCAGTCGCCGTCGAAGCCGCCGCCCGTGTCACGGCGGCGGCGGAGCAGGCCGTCGCGGAGCGGGGAAGGTTTTCGATTGCGCTGTCGGGCGGGTCAACGCCGAAGGCGCTGTACGCGCTGCTCGCCGACGAGCCGTACCGCAAGCGGATCGACTGGTCGAAGGTTCACATTCTCTTCGGAGACGAGCGCGCCGTCCCGCCGGATCACAAGGACAGCAATTACAAGATGGCCGACGAGGCTTTGCTGTCGAAGGTGCCGATTCCCAAAGGCCAGATCTATCGCATGAAGGGCGAGCTGGGTGAAAAGGCCGACCAAGCGGCCAAGGAGTACGGGCTGATGCTCAAGGCTGAATTCCCGGACGGCCTTGACGTTGTCCTGCTGGGAATGGGCGGCGACGGGCACACGGCTTCCATCTTCCCCGGAACCGTCGCCGTCAAGGAAAAAGATCACCGCGCCATCGGCTATTTCGCCGAGAACTCCAGCACCGGCAAGAGCTGGCGGATTACCCTGACCGCGCCGTTCATCAACCAAGCCCGCGAGATACTTGTCCTGCTCGCGGGCGCCGACAAGGCGAAACGGATCGCGGAAGTGCTGGAAGGCCCGGAAGAACCCGAATGGCTGCCAATTCAGCTCATCAAACCGACCACAGGCAAGGCCGTCTGGATCATGGATGTGGCGGCCGCCGGGATGAACGAGCCGGATTAAACGTCATTCTGAGGCAGATCGCCGCTTGGCAGACCGCGCCGTCTCCACTACATTGTGCCACTTGTTCGGCCCGCCGTTCTCAGGCCGACGTTTCAGGGAATCGTGCGCCAGTCAACGCAGGGGCCGTCGGCCATGCAGGAATCCAGTACCCGCATCATTTACGACGTCCAGTCGATGTTCTACGACGCCACGTTCGGGCGGCTCGTCAAGCGCCGGATCGAGCGGGCGATCAATCACATGAACATCACGGAAACCGACCGCGTGCTCGACCTCGGCATCGGCACCGGCGCCAGTCTCGGTTTTTACCCCAACCGCGGCCGGATCATCGGCGTGGACCTGTCGGCCGGCATGCTGCGGGAAGCGCGGAAGAAGATCCGCGAACGGGGGCTGGATCACGCGGCGGTGTTCCAGGCAAATGCCTTGGAACTTCCCTTTGCCGACAACACGTTCGATCACGTTTTCATCAGTCACGTTATCAGTGTCGTCAGCGACCCCTACATGCTCGTGCAAGAAGCGCAGCGGGTTGCGAAAGCCGACGCGCGGATCGTAATCGTGAATCATTTCCAGTCCACGAACCGGTTCGTCGCTTTGATCGAGAAATGGCTGTCGCCGCTGTGCACCAAGCTCGGCTGGCGCAGCGATTTGGCGCTTCAAGACTTGGTCCGACGCACCGGCGTCGAGGTGGACTACCGCTACAAGCTCGAAAGCATCGATTTGTGGGAGACGGTGGTGCTGACGAACAACAAGTCGGCGCTGGTGTCGGGAATCCGCAACCGGTCAGAATTGAATATCCCGGCCGCCGTGTTGCTCCGCGACGACTGCACGCCCGGCGTCGAACCGGCATTCTCCTAAAAGGGCGAATCGCCGGGAAGTTCTTACTTTACCTTCAACTTGCTGGACTCCAGCTTTCCTCGCAATTCCGCGCCGCGTTGGACGAGCGTCGCCGGGTCCGCCCCTTGTTCTTTCGGGGTCAGTTCGTACGAAAGTTTGTGCCGGTCCGTCACCGAAACCGCCTCTGCCAACAGGTCGAGCGGCGGAATTTGCCAGGCCGGCGCCCATACCCTCGGCCGGTCCTCCAGCAGTTCGTAGCCGTCCTTGCGAAGCTTCACGTCCATCGTGCCGTAATACAGAAACTCCTTCGTGACCGGCGTGCGCCCTATCTCGTCGCCGTTGAGGTAGACGAGCGCCCCGGCCGGTGCGCTTTCGACCGTCAGCTCCCTCCTCACGCCGACGCACCCGCCGAGCGACGCCAGCGGCAGCAGGAATAAACCCGTTGCGATGATCCGATTCATGCCAAGCCCTCTTTCCCGTGCCCAAGGCCGGGCATTCTACGGCATGCCATCCGCCTCATCCATTGCCTACACTCTTTGAGATGTCGGTCTTCGTTTTGATCCTCGGCCTGATGTTCGTGCTCGACCTCGCGTTCTGGCGGTATTCGGTCAATAAGGTCCGACCGCTCCGCCGCGCGGGGTTTTGGCGTGCGTTGCTGGCGTCGTTCATGGCGGCCCAGGTTTTCCTTCTTTTTTGGACGATATTCGCCCGGTTCTTCGGGCCGGGGTTTGACCAGCTTACTCCCCGCCCGCTGATCGCCGGGGCGTACATCTGGCATTTACTCGTGTTGCCGGCGTTGATGATTGCGTGGATCGCGACGGGCTTATTCACCGTGCCGTGGAGACTCGCGCGATGGTTTCGCCGTGAACACGTGGACGATCCTGCGCATCCTGTGACCACCGGCGAGGCGCTTGCGGCGGCGGTGGACTTGGCGTTGGAGCCGGTGACCTGGGTCGCGCCTTCCCGCCGGCAATTTCTTGGCGTCGCGTTTGCCGCGGCCCCGCCGATATTGACGGCCGGGGCGGTGGGATATTCTTCCTTCGCGCTGGATCACTTCCGTCACCGCGATTTCACAATTCCGATCCGCGGCCTGCCGATCGATCTCGACGGGCTGACCATTGCCCACGTCACCGACGTTCACGTCGGCCGGTTTACGGAAGGGCCACAGCTTCGGAAGATCGTTGAGGAAACCAACAAGCTGCGGCCGGACCTGGTTTTGATGACCGGCGACCTCATTAACAGTTCGCTGTCAGATCTGCCCGCCGGCCTCGACGCGGTGCGTCGCATCGAAGCCCGTTACGGCGTCTACATGTGCGAGGGCAATCACGATTTGTTCGACGGTCCGCGGGAATTCGAGCGGCAAGTAAGGGCCGCCGGCGTGCCGCTGCTCGTGAACGAAAGCGAGATTTTAAAC
>JBKJRK010000521.1:0-5524 GCA_046593135.1 Tepidisphaeraceae bacterium
TTGCCGTCGGTCCCCCGTGCGGTGTCCCACACCCACGAGTCGCCGCCCGTGACGGCCGGGTTGGCAGTGCGGTCAAAGACCTTGCTCCCCTGGCTCACAGTCAGCGCACCGTCGCTCAGGTTTTTGATCTTTGTGCCGTCGGGCTTGTAGTACGCGCCGTTGCGGATCTCGGCGTAGTACACGTTGTTGTCGACGCTGCCGGGGTTGCCGTCGGTGTAGGTGAAGCCGATCGTATCGGTGCCGTTGTCGTTGTACTTGACGTAGGGGCGCTGGGTGCCGTTGGTGACGAAATTCTTCGACGCGCTCCAGCCGGCCCCGTCGTTAGTGCGGTAGACGGGGTTGAAGTTGGCCCCGCGCGAAAACAGGTACGTTCGCGGGACCCCGCCGTCGTTGCTGAGGTGATGTGGGTTGGCGTAAGTGTTTTGGCGTGTGCCGGTGACGTCGCCGGCGTTCTTGATTTCGCCTTGCGGGCTGAGCGAAAACGTGTTGCCGGGGCCCGGGGTGATGTCTCGGAAATAGACGCCGCGCGTGTTGGGCGGGCTGGTCTCGGTGCGGTGCCAGGTGTAGAAGGCGGTCAGCGAGCCGTCCGGTTTTAGGAGCAGGCCGGGGTTGTTGTGGTCGTCCCGCTCAAAGCTCGAGTTCAGGTCGAGGGTGGTCTTGCTGCCCGCACTGGGGCCGGTGAACTGGTAGCTGGAAAATTGGACCTGACCAAGGTTGCTGATCCAGCCGGCGTACACCCGGCCGGTGGCGGGATCGTAGACGGCGCGGGGGTCATTAAACCAGGTCCACGCGCCGTTGCTCGTGAGCTGGGTCGTCTGCCCGACGCCGCGCGCGACCTGGACGGCCGAAAGGGAAACGATTGCGGCCGAAGCGAGGCGAATTGGGCCGGCAAGGCGACGGGTTTGCATAGGGATATTCCTGGTGACGATCGTGGCTAGGACTATTGTACCCCGGGCGCCGAAGACCTCCAGCAATAACTGCCGGGAACGCCGGAATGCAGGTCCGTCCACTCGTGCGGAGTATCTTCTGAGGCGGCCGTAAACCTTGGCCAAGGCTGTGATTCGCGGGTCGCTCCGCAGCCGATACAATCTGAACGCCATCGCGATGTCATTCAGGTGAACCGGCGATCTGATACGATGGGAATCGGGTTTGTGAGCTATGGCCAAGTCATCGCGCATCAACGGGGGTTCTTTGAGCGGGCTGGTCGTGGCCGGGACCATCTGTTGTTGCGCCCCGGGGTGCTTCTTCGGCGGCCGCCCGCCGGCCGTGATTACCAGCAACGACCCCGGTTCAAAAATTCCCGCGATCAAGCGGGCCGCCGACGCGCGGGATACGGAGACGGCTCGCCAACTCGTCAAAGCGCTGGAAAGCGAAGACCCCGCGGTGCGCTTCTACTCGATCCGCGGCTTGCAGAGTTTGACGGGCGAAACGTTCGGTTACGTCTGGTACGTCGGCGACGCCGAACGCCGGGCGGCGACGGACCAGTGGAATCAGTGGCTCGACGCCCACGGCGGTAATGTCGGCGGCCTGGCGGAAGCGGAACAGAGATCGAAATAGTGCGCGACGTTTGAAGACGTGGCGCGATGCGAATGAACCGGATGCATGATCCCAACGGGTCCAAGCTCGCAGCCGCGACCGATGCCGAGGCCCGGCTCGTATTGAACGTCACCAGTGACCCGGCTAACTTGGCCCCGGTCCGCCGGGCGTGCGAAGAATTCTGCGCGCGGCACGGTTTGGACGAGGCAGCCGTCGCCGATGTCGGCTTGTGCGTCAACGAGGCGATGGCCAACGTCACGAGGCACGCCTACGGCGGCGCGACCGACAAGCCGGTTGTCGTGACAGTCGAGGCGCTCGGCGCGAATCATTCAGAAGGGGTCCGCCTGACCGTCCGCGATTGGGGAACCGGCGTCAACCCGCTGTCCCTGCCGCCGAAACAGCGCGACCCCTTGCAGCCGGGCGGGCTCGGTTTGATCTGCCTGCGGCAGCTTGTCGACGAGGCCCGTTTCGAACCCCAGCCGGGCGGCGGCATGTTGTTGACGATGGAGAAAAAAAAGAAGTGTTGAGGACTGAATACTGAGGACTGAGTTGGTCTTTCACTCAGTGCTCAGTCCTCATCACTTACCTGGAGGAACGATGAGCGACCTCAAAACCACCAGCGACCTGATCTCCGCGGCCCGGAAAGAGGGGGATGCAGTGGTCGTGTCGGTCCGGGGCGAAATTGACCTCCAGAACAGCCCGGACCTGCGCACCGAGTTGCTCGATCTGCTGATGAGGCAAAAACCGCAGCGCTTCGTGCTGAATTTGTCGCAGGTCCCGTACATGGACAGCAGCGCGATCGCCGTGCTGGTCGAACTGCTGCAGAAGGCCCGAAAGACGGGCGGCAAGATTTTCCTGGCCAATCTCCAGCCGCGCGTCAAAGGCTTGCTCGAAATTGCCCGGCTGGGGTCGATCTTCGGTATCGTGAACGACGAGGCGGACGCGTTGAAGTAAGTTGAATGAAGTGATCGGTGGCCGGTGTCCAGTGGTCGGTGGCCGGTGAGAATCCAGATCATTGACCGCGGGCCAGTGTGAACGACTGACTCCCGGGCCACCGACCACCGGCCACTGTAATGCAACTTCTCCGCCCCATTCTCGCCCTCGGCAACGCCGCAATCGGCCTGTGCGAGTTCGTCGGCGGCCTCGGGTACCTCATGCTCGACACCGCCGGGTCGATCCGGCGGGCACTGTTCGGAAAGCGCGGGCGGCGCCTGGGCTGGGCGAACCTGTGGGCCCAAATGGTCCGCGTCGGCGTGCGCAGCGTGCCGATCGTCATGCTCGTATTGTTCTGCATCGGCGCCATCCTGGCCCTTCAGATGGCGCCGGTTTTGAAGGATTACAATGCGGTCAACCGCGTAGCCGATATCATCTCGATCGCCGTATTCCGTGAACTCGGTCCGCTCGTCGGCGCGATCGTGCTCACCGGCTTCGCCGGCGCCAGCATCGCGGCGGAAATCGGGGCGATGGTGGTTTCGGAAGAAATCGAAGCCCTCGAAGCCCAGGCCATCAGCCCAATCCGATTCCTCGTCGTGCCGCGCGTGCTCGCGACCACTGTCATGATGGTCTGCGTTGCTGTCGTCGCCGACTTGACCGGCGTGTTCGGCGGGCTGTTCGTCGGCAAGCTCATGCTCGGCATCGACGCTCGCCAGTACCTCAGCCACACGTTCGACGCCATCAAGGTGCGCGATTTCGTGACCGGCCTCGTAAAGGCCGGCGTGTTTGGGGCGCTTATCAGCTCGCTGGCTTGCTACCTCGGGCTCAGTGTCACCGGCGGCGCGCAGGGCGTTGGCGTGGCGACGACGCGAACGGTAGTGCTCACCATCGTCGCGCTCATCACCGTCGACCTCCTGTTTACCACCGCGTTTTACACCCTCGGGCTCTGATTTAGTTTACCGGCAGAAGCGATGTCCGACGTCACGATCATCCCGTCAACTCCCGGCACCGCCGCTTCGCCTCACGCGCCGGTGGCGAAGCCGGCCATCCAGGTGCTCGGCGTCACGAAGATCTACGGCACCCGCACGATTCTCGACGCCATCCGCCTCGACGTTTACGACGGCGAAACCCTCGTGGTCCTCGGCGGCTCGGGATCGGGCAAATCGACCCTGCTCCGACTGATGATCGGCAACGTCATGCCCAACGGCGGCGAAATCATCGGCCTGGGTAAAAGCCTGTGCCAGATGACTGAAGCCGAGCTGATTCACTACCGCAAGTCGATCGGCGTGCTGTTCCAAAGCGGCGCGCTGTTCAATTCAATGACCGTCGCCGAGAACGTCGCGTTGCCGCTGCGAGAGCATACGGACCTGCCGGAAGAAACCATCGAGATCATCGTCAAGATCAAGCTCGAGCAGGTCGGCCTGCGCGAGAGCGCCGAGCGATTGCCCTCCGAACTGTCCGGCGGAATGAAGAAACGCGCCGGCCTCGCCCGGGCGATGGCCCTTGATCCCAAGGTCCTGTTCTACGACGAGCCGTCGGCGGGCTTGGACCCGGTGACCAGCGCGGAGATCGACCAGCTCATCATCGACCTGAACAAGAAACTGGGAATCACGAGCGTCGTCGTGACCCACGAAATGGACAGCGCGTTTCGCATCGCCGACCGCATGGTTTTGCTCGACCGCGGCAAGTTCGTCGTGTCGGGCACGCCGGACGAAATGAAGCATTCGACCGACCCCCTCGTTCGCCAGTTCGTGCACGGACTGACCGAAGGCCCATTGACAGACCGCAGAAGAGCCGGGGGCTACGAAATGGATTTGCTCGGGGGAGCGTTATGAACAGGATCAACGGTTTGATTTTTCGGAAATTAGAAAAACTGCTTACACACTACCGTTTGGATCAAATTTAATAAAGCCTGCCTTACCATGTGGCCTACCACCGGCTGATCCTCAACCCGCACTCGGCTTTCTACTGTGAAGAAGGCTTGACGGAGATGCGGATCAGGGGGGCAAAGACCTGCCGCCGCGCCCTTTTGGGCGAACCCTTTGTGCAACGTGGTCAACGGTGTGCGTGGAACGTCTTTACGAGGCGACGCGACGCGGGACGGGCACAATTTTATGACAATTAAGGCGACCCGCCTTTCCGGGCCTGGAGGTCTTCATGTCTCGATCACACACGGCAGGATTCAGCCTTGTCGAGCTGCTGGTCGTCATAACAATTATTGTCGTGTTAATCTCGCTGCTGGTGGACGTGACGACGGATGAGGTACACTTCCGTCGTGGCGCCAGCGAGCGTGTAAGCCGGGCGCCGGCAGACAAAGACACCAGCCGCGATTTGCGAAGCACGCTTCCCTTGTCGAACTACTAACGCCCAGAGGCCATCGACGCGTGACAGATACCACCGCCGCCGATCTCAAGGCTGCTCCCGCCAGCGCCCAATCCGGCGCGCTGCCGCCGTGGGGCACGGCTGACTTGCCCGAGCCGCCGCGCGGCGGATGGAAGCTGTGGGCGGCGCTGCTGGGCCCCGGTGTGGTGGCGGCGGGGACGGCGATCGGCACGGGCGAGTGGCTCGCCGGGCCGTCGGTCACCGCGCAATACGGGGCGGCGCTGCTATGGCTCGCGGGCGTTGCAATCGTCCTCCAGGTCTTCGCCAACCTGGTCATCGTGCGCTACACGCTTTACTGCGGCGAGCCACTGCTGGTCGGCGCGCTGCGGACGAAACCCGGGCCATGGTTCTGGATCGGCGTGTACTTGCTGCTGGATGTGACGGTCATATGGCCCTATAGCTCGGCCAATGCGGCGGTGGCGCTGGTCGCGGCGATCCGAGGTGCGCTGCCGACGAAGGGTGACAACCTGCTCAAGTTCATGAGCGTGGCGCTCTACCTCGCGGCGTTTGTCCCGCTGATCTTTGGCGGAACGGTTTACCGGATGCTTGAGAAGGTAATGGTCGTCAAGCTCGTTTACGTGCTCGGGTTCCTCATCTTCGTCGCAACGTTTTTCGTCTCCTGGCCCGTCGTGGGCGAAGTGGCGTTGGGGTTCGTGAGCGTCGGCACGCTGCC
>JBKJRK010000017.1:0-2767 GCA_046593135.1 Tepidisphaeraceae bacterium
GGAGGTGTCGCCACTCGCGAAATAAGCTTACTCTTTTGGATTGATCTACCGCTATATTCCGTGCCCCCGCGCGGGTGCGGCGGTTCGATCAGATCCAGTTGAGACGGAGCGCGCATCCCCCATGCTTGAGCGAAGGACCGCACCCAACGGCGTCGTTTATTACGCGTCTCCCCTCCTCGAACACCGCGGCGTGCCGCACGCGTTCAGTACGCGCGTCGGCGGGTCCAGCCCGCCACCGTTCGACTCGTTTAACCTGGGTAATCCGAGCGGCTGCGAGATTCAGGACGATTACCCCCGGATTTTTTCCCACTACCCGATGCTGCAGGAGGCCGCCGGCTGTCCGCGGGGCGAGTGGTGCTGGCTGCACCAGGTTCATGGGCCCGGCGTCGTGCGCGTCCGGCGGGGCGAATATCTGGACACGTCAATCAAAGGGGACGCGCTGGTCAGTGACGACCCGACTCGCGCGATCACCATCCGCGTGGCGGATTGCGCGCCGGTGCTGCTCGCGACGGCGGACGGGCGAACCGTCGCCGCGTCTCATGCGGGCTGGCGCGGGGTGATCGCCGGTGTTGTTGTGGCCACGCTGAACGAGATGGCTGGGCCGCCAGCGGGCGTCGTCGCCGCCATCGGCCCGTGCATCGGGTTCGAATCGTTTGAAGTCGGTTCCGAAGTGCTCGACGAATTCGTCCGCGTGTTCGGCCCCGAAGCGCCAGTCCGTCGGCGCGACGACGGCAAAGGCTACGTCGACCTGCGTGAATGCCTGCGACGCCAGCTCGTCGCCGCCGGCCTCGCCCCCGAACACATCAACACCACTGACCGCTGCACGTTCCGCGACCGCGCGGAGTTCTACAGCCATCGCCGTGACAACGGCATCACCGGCCGGATGGCGGCCATGATCTCGCCGCGGGCGTAACAGGATCGAAGAGGATAGAAGATAGCGGATAGAGAATAGCGCAGCCGGGGAATCGTCAAGACCTGCCCGGTGCCATCTTCTACCTTCTATTCTCTATCGTCTTCCCTCCCCTCACCGCGCCCGTTCGACCGCTTCGTCGCGCGACCGGCGGATGATGAACAGGCGTTCGAGGCTACAGGTGCGGAACGTTTGCAGCAGGCCCTCCGACAACCCGCAGAGCACGAGCCGTCCGCCGGAGAGCTTGATGCGCTGGCGGAGGTTGACGAGCAGACCGAGCACGGAGCTGCCGGCGTAGTCGAGCGCCGAAAGGTCCAAGACCCACGACCCGTTCGACCGGGCGGAAAGAATGGTTGCGAGCGAATCGTTCAAGCGGTCGAACTCCCCGCTGTCGAGGCTTTCGGGCAGTTCGAGTTGGACGACCTGCACCAACCCGACGTTGCTGACTCGAAATAGCTCCGCCATTCGGCTCTATCCTTGCGATGCCGGCCCACGAGCCGTCAGCCGCGTGTCGCGTGTTGCACGCTTCTTGTCACCGCACCTTCAGGGTATCGGCGTCAAACGCGACCTTCAGCGATTCGATTTCGACCGCCTTGCGCGCGCCCTGTTTACAAACGCTGCCGCCGACCCAGGCGTCGTAGCCGGTTTCTTTGGCGATCCGTAAACACGCCGAAGCGTCTGTCGGATCGACATATACGGCGAACCCGACGCCCATGTTGAACGTCGCGTACGCCTCGCGCAACTCGATCGGACCGGCCTTCATCAGGAACCGGAAGATCGGCGGCGGCTTGCGGACGTCGGTCACTCGATACACGAACGGCTCGTCGAGCCGCATGAGCTTCCGCCAGCCGTGTCCAGTGACGTGTATAGCGTAATGGGGTCTCACGCCAGCCTGTTGGAGGGCGGCGACGAAGCGGACGTAAATGACCGACGCGTCGAGGAGTGCTTCGCCGTACGCCCGGCCGTCGCCGATCGGGGTGAGGTAGCCTTGGGGAAGCTGGTCGGCGATGGCGCGGCAGAGCGTCAGGCCGTTGGTCTGCACGCCGGAGCTGGCGAGGAAGATCATCGCGTCGCCGTCACGGACGTCGCCTTCAATGCGGTTTGATTTGGGCCTGAGCCGTCCGAACGCCGACCCGGCCAGGACGATCGTTTCAGGGTTGACGATCCCTTTGAGCGCCGGCGTCTCCCCGCCGCCCCACACGGCGCCGCTGTCGAGACAAGCGTCGGCAAAACCGGCGGCCAGGTCGGTGGCGCGCTGTTCGTCGGCAAACCAGTCGCCGTCGCCGACCGCCGCGTGCATGGCGACCGAAACCGGCAGCGCGCCGGTGGTCACGAGGTCGTTCACGATCGTCGCGACGGTGTCGATCCCGATGTTGCGGTAAAAACTTCGCCCGGCGACCTTTTGCATCGCGTCGGCGATGAGATTTTTTGTCCCCAGGCCCTCTTCGACGTGTGCCAGATATTCATCCGGCGTCTCGATCAGGTAGGCGCTTTCGCCCCGGATCGACGCCGGCTCGCTCATACCGTGACCGGCCAACGCCCCGGTGGTGGCGGCGGCGGCCTTCTGGCAGGCGCGTTTGAAGGCGTCCAGACGGTCATAATTCACACCCGCCTGCTCGTAATTCATGCCGCCGCTCGAAGAACTCGAAGAACTTGCACCCATCCGGCGAGGTTGTAGGGGACGCCTCGAGCGGGGTCAAACCCATATTTTCAACACCGCGGGCACACCACGGACCGATAAACGTCCAAAGCGGGTTGATCCGCAGCGTCAAATTACCGTATTCCGCACCCCGGCGCTGCCGAGCCAAGCCCGCCGCCCCCTTGGAGGCGGCGCTGGGAGCCGCTTGCGGTTTCGCA
>JBKJRK010000187.1:0-3690 GCA_046593135.1 Tepidisphaeraceae bacterium
GGCGCGCCGAGCATCGACGGCGCGATCGACGCGATCCGCGGGGGGGCGGTTGACTTCGTGCCCAAGCCGTTCGACACCGTCCAACTGCTGGCGCACGTCCGCAAGGCGCTGGAGCGCCAGGCCGTCCTTGCCCGCGAGGGCAAGCGGTTCGACCGGCTCCGAGAAGCGGTGCGCCGATTGAACGCCTCACGCCGCACGATCAGCAAGAAAGTAGACCTGCTTTGCAACGACCTGGTCAGCGCCTACGGCGAGCTCTCCAGGCAGCTCGACGGCGTCCGCACACAGGAAGGGTTCCGCAAGTACATCGAAAACGCCAAGGACCTCGAGCAGCTCCTCTGTCACGCCATGGACTGGCTGCTCCGGCAGATGGGCTACAGCAATGTTGCGGTCTGGCTCACCGGCGAAGACGACGAGTTCCAGCTCGGCGCGTACATGAAGTACACCGCCGCGGGCGAGCCGATCCTGACGGACGCGATCAAACGTGTCATCCTTCCCCTCGCGATTCGTGACGGCCTCGTGCACACGAACGGCGACGACCTTCGCGACAAGTTCACGCCGCAGGAAGCGAGCCTTTTCAAGGGCCAGGACATCCTCGCAGTCAACTGCACGTACCTGGGCGATTCGCTTGCCGCGATCGTGTTTTTCCGCGACGCCCGTAGTGCGTTTGAGGAAGAGTTTGAAACACTGCTGAAGGCCGTCAGCCCGATCTTCGCAGTGACGCTCGCCAGCGTCGTCCGCGGGTCCGAGCACGAAGCCGACGACGAAGGCCCGTTCCTCGACAAAGCCGACGACGGCGGCCTCGGCGAGCCCGACGAGCAGCCGAAGAAAAAGAAAGACAAGATCGACCCCGCCGACTGGTGGAAGCGCGGCGAATCGTCGCCGTTCTGAAGCCTCGCCCGCTTACGCGCCGCGTGCCCGCCGCTTGCGGTTTCGCGAACCGATTTGCTCTCGGCAGCGTCGGTCTGCGAAACCGCAAGCGTTCAGTCGTCGCGGTCCGGCGGTCGGATCAATTCGTCGAACGGTTTCCAATTTTCATCGTATTAATTCAATGATTGATCGCCCGACCGGCGGTCGATACCATTCGCGGTACGGACGTTCTGCTGTGAGCGTGATTAGGGAGCCAAAGTGGTCTTACCTATAATCACCCTTCGGGCGGGCCGCCTGCCTGACGCACGACTGCAGTGCTTGTTTCCGTGTGTGTGCCGGAGATAAGCGAGACAGGAAGCGGACGGCGGGGCATGCCGGGGATCTCTCCGGTTCGGCCTGACCCCCTTGTTGCTTTCAAGGGTTTGATCAATCCGCTCTCACACGCCACGGTGGATTGTCCGTATTTTGAAGACAGGGAAAGGACGCGCTCCGCAAGGAGAGCGTCCTTTCGCGTTTGCGGAGGTCGCTGGAGAATGCGAGTCGTCGATTAGAGCACGTTCCACTCAAGCGTAGAGAAACCTCCGACCACCGCTTGCGTTTTCGGGACTGAATCGCGCTTCAGTCGCGAAAACGCAAGCGGACGGCAGGTCGAACCTGACGCATGGTGAGCTATCCCGCTCCGACTGCGGTGAACTTGCTCTAAGCGCCGACAAGACGGAGAAGAAAAAAACGGATCGGTCGCGGGCGCGTGGTAACCACTTGCTCTGCCGGCGTGAGCGACCACCCGCGCGAACAAATCCAGTCAGGAAAAACGTCACCCGTCGGACGGCCCGGCTCGCCGAGGAGCACGGTTCCGCCGGGGGCGAGGTGGGCGCGCCAAAATGGTTCAAGGTGATCCCACTGTTTACGTTCGTACAGGATGTCGGCGCCGAGGATCAGGTCGAAATGTTCGTTGAGATGATCGGTGCGCCAATCGACCCGACGGGTTCTGACGCGGCTACCGGAGGACAGACTGTTCACTCGCGCGAACAGCAGGGCCGGCGATTCAAGGTCGGCGAAGAGCACCCGCGCTCCGAGCGCCGCCGCGACCGTTCCGGAAAGGCCCATGCCGCAGCCGAGGTCGAGGACTCTGGGAGATGAGGATAGAGGATAGAAAGGAGAGGATAGCGGACTTGTATCTTTGCTGTCCTCTATCTTCAATCCTCTATCCTCTATCCTCCATCTTCTATCCTCTTCGCACCTCGCCAGAAACGTCGCCATCCCCATCGCGCTGTCCCACAACTCGGCCCAGTACGGCAGGTGAAGATAGTCTCCGTCGGCGCGTCGCCCGCTCAGTTTTTCCAACCGGTCTTCTTCGGCGGCGACCTGGTCGAGGACGCGGTCGGGGTTGGCGATGCGTGTGAAGGGAAAGCCGAGCGCCCCGACGCGTACGGTCTCCGTCACGACTTTGTAGCGTGACTCGATCCGCCGGAGCAGACTTTGACGGCGGGCATTGAGGCTCGGGGGTGTCGGCAAAGCGGCTATTTATTCACCGTGCCGGTCGGGCTGTTCATCGGGTCTACAAACGGAGGTTCAATGCCGAGCATGTTGTCGAGGGCGAAGTGGGTCACGAACCACACCCCGGCCGAGATCAACAGCACGCCCACGGCGGTCAGCACAGCGGCCACGATCGCGCCGCGCCACGAGATGTAGAGCCGTTTTTTCCCCCCGACGGCCCACGCCAGGAAAATAAACAGCAGTGCGAGCGGCGGGCCGGCGACGGGGATTAGGGCAAGAATGCTCGGCCCCATCGCGTAGCAGAAAATGTTAAACAGCAGCGGACGCGGGGTGGCATTTCTCAGTTCCGTAGAGACCAGCGCAAAATACACTCGGCTGGCAAACATCACGCCCAGCAGAAAAGCGCCCGCCGCCGCGACCAGCGCGAGGACGGCGATCTTGATGTAGACGGTCGATGCGTCGACGCCCCAGGCGGGCGGGTACGGGTACAGCGCGTTCAGGATTAGCAGGTGAATCGCAGTGCTGATCCCCCATAGCGCCGCGCACCCGTACGCGAAATGGGAGCCTTCGCGCGTGGATTCCGGCCGGCGCATGTGGTCGAGGAGCAGGGCGGGGGACGTAATGCTTTTGACACACGTCTGCACGAACGCCTTCACGACGCCGATCGCGCCGAGGTCCTCCCACGGCGTGCCTTCGCCGGGGCGCATCAGGTCGACGGCGGTGGACTTCGTCTTGCCTCTCAGGGCGGCGATGTCGACGCCGGGGGGTGCTTCGTAGGACTTGGCCATGTGGTTCTCCGGCACTTTCCGCGGGCGTGCGGAGCGATCATATCCGCGCGGGCGGGGCGAAAGTAGGGGCGCCGCGCCGGAGCGACGACACTTTTACGGTCATGGCTATTGCGTCGGAACGCCAGGGTCCGCGATAATCGGGCATCATGCGACGTCGGATGCTTGTCGGAATTCTCGCGGGGATGACGGGGCTGGCCGGGTGCAATACGGGCTTGGTGACCGGCTATCAGCCGCGCCGGCTCGGCGACAGTCCCGCCGCGCGCCGGGCGTATTACGCCGGCAAGTTCACCCCCGAAGCCCGCGCTGCCGAGCAGGACAAGGCCGAAGACCTCAAGAGCCGCCGCCCCACGCCCCCCGGCGGCGGCGGGCCTTCGCCGTATTGAAAACCTGTGCGATATCCCTTTCGCGATTGTCCGCACGCCGGGGCAAAGAGCCTGTGAGCTTTTTGTGCCGCGGGCGTCTCGCCCGCGTTTTCGACACGAGGAACGGGGGCGAAACGCCCACGCCACGTAAATCTTCACAGGCTCTTTGCCCCGGC
>JBKJRK010000223.1:0-6026 GCA_046593135.1 Tepidisphaeraceae bacterium
CAACCCGCCGTACTGATACAGGCGCGGGTCGAGTTTCAACTCGCCGGGGTTCATGCCCGACAGCGACTTCATCGTGTTGTACTCGTCCGGCTGGTAGGTGAAGAGCCGGTACCGGCGGACGATCTCCGCGCGTTGCTTGTCGGTTTCATTCAGCCGGATGACGTGATCTCGCCCGACGAGCGGGTCGGCATCGACATCGGCCCCGCGATTGGGGTCTTCGACGAGCGGCGCGAGTTCAAGAATCTCTTTTCCGGTCCACGGCGTCCGGTCGCCAAAGAGGTAAGGATCGGCGGCGCGGGAAGGCAATCCCCAGGTGATTCCCGTCACAAAAATGACGGCCGCGAAAAGGAGGCAAAGGGTGACGAGGAGGCGTTCGAGGGTAGGCACGTTGCTCAGGTTAAACGGGTCGGCCGTCTGCCGCGAGGGAGATTCGGTTTGCACGAGAAAGGGTCACTTGACCTGCACGCCCGTCGTCCATAATCTACCGGCCCCTTTCAGGCGGCCTTGCCAGCGGGAACGGGGACGATAGACTTCGTGCAAAGATTCACGAAGTGGAATCGGCGGAGTTTTGCGGAACGGTTTTCGGAATCTTCGGAGCGCGGATGACGCCGCTTCCCCCAGAGAAGCCGATCGGACCGTCTTCCAAGAATCGCCGGGAGTCCGATGCAGGGACCGCCGGCTGGTATCGGATGAGCGGCGTCGGTCTTGAATTTATTGTCGCCGTCGGGTTCCTAGGCGCGATCGGCTACTACCTGGACCGCCGGCTGGACGCCAGCCCGTTGTTCCTGCTTATCGGCGGCGGGATCGGATTCGCCGTCGGACTGTGGATCGTAATCCGCACCGCGATGAAGTCGTTCAAATGACGACGCGGCGGGCGGGTAACAGGTTGAAGCAACGTCGGACGCACGACCCGGCGCACACGTAAGCAACAGCGCAGACGCAAGCAATATGGCAACGATGCAATTGAATGCCGCCCCGCCAGACGCCGCGGCGGCGTCGTGCGCCGCTTGCCCGACGCGGCAGCTCGTTCGAGGCGTCGTCGCCGCACTGGTCGTCACCGCTTTGGCGCTGGTTGCGGTTTTGCTGCTCGCCGTCCGGGCCGACTGGTGGCGCGCCTTTGCCGCCGCCTCGGTGGTAAACGTCGCCGCCGCAGCGGCGTCGGTGCCCGTCGTCGCCTGGGGCCTTCGCCACGGCATCCGCCGGCCGGAGATTCTTACCGGCGCTTACCTCGCCGCGATGTTCGTCCGAGCCGTCATCAGCCTCGGCGGCGCGACCGCCGCGGTCCTGCTCGGCGGCTACCCGAAATCGGCTACGCTTCTGATGGTCATCCCCTACTACTTGAGCATCCTCGCCGCCGAAACGCTGGTCATCGCCCGGCTGCTTCAAAAATCCGACGACGGCGGTACGAAATCCGCCCGCCCGTCCGCGCCGCCTTCGGCGGAGAACACCCATGCTTGACACATTTGTCGCCTCATTCCCCGTCCTGCCGCTGGCCGTGTCAAACCCGCTCACGCACGCGGTCGATCACTCGATCATCACCACGCACTCCGGCTGGTGGCTGCTCTCCAACCACATGGTGATGCTCCTGGTGGCCGCCGGCCTGATGCTGCTGATTTTTCCAAAAATCACAAAGCGCTACCGCGACGGCGAGCACGTGCCCACCGGCGCTCGCAACATGTTCGAAGCGATCATGCTGTACATCCGCGACGACGTGACCAAGCCGCTGCTGGGGCACGCGACCACGAAGTACATCCCGTACCTGTGGACGTTGTTCTTCTTCATTCTTTTCAACAACCTGCTCGGCCTGCTCCCTCTCGATGTGATCACCGGCAGCATCGACCCCCGCGCCCACGGCCACGGCATATACGGCACCGCGACCGGCAACTTCTGGGTGACCTCAACGCTCGCGCTCGTCACGTTTGTCGTCACACAAGTAAGCGGCCTGCGGGCGAACGGGTTCAACGGGTGGGCGAAGCACTTTCTCGGCGGCGCGCCGTGGTACATCGCCCCCGTGATGGTCCCGGTCGAGTTCATGGGCATGCTCATTAAGCCGTTCGCCCTGGCCGTTCGTCTCGCGGCCAACATGACCGCCGGACACATCCTTCTGGCTGTGATCATCGGGTTTGTGCCGGCGGCGTTCTCGGCGCTGGGCACCGGGGGCGGCTGGGTCATCGGCATCGTCTCGGTCGTATCAGCCGTCGCGATCATGTGCCTCGAGCTTTTCGTCGCCTTTTTGCAGGCGTACCTGTTCACATTCCTGACCGCCTTGTTCATCAGCCAGATGGTGATGCACGACGAGGAAGGGCATGAGGAGCACGAAGAGGAGTTTCACAACGGGCACCCGGTCGTCGGCGAGGTCGCGGACCACGTGGCGGCAGGCAAGGCCCATCAGATGTAGCGTGCTATAACGTGAACCCCCGTCCGGCGGGTCCATCGGCAGTGTGATCGCACGACTTCCGTCGATGACGAGCGCCGCCGACAACGGAATGCCGGACGCGGTATCTACCGGTTCACCGGCGGCCAGCAGGCGAGGCGTGTGGCCGTCGAATCCTAAAGTCGCCCCGGCATTTATTCGGGGCAATCGGACCGCATCCTCGCCGCGGTTCAGACGGAGAATGTTATGAAGAAGTACCTGATTGCGGCGGCGCTGCTCGCCCTGCTGGCGATGCCGTCGTTCACGATGGCGCAGACGGCGCCAGTGGCCGACCAGCAGGCGTTCGACACCGCCCGGTCCGTCGCGGGCGCCCGCGGCATCTGGCTGGCCGGCGCGTGCATCGGCGCCGGTCTGGCGATCGTCGGCGCCGGGCGCGGCATCGGACAGATCGGCGGCCAAGCTGCCGAGGCCATCGCCCGCCAGCCTGAAGCCGGCCCGCGCATCTTCACAACCATGATCATCAGCGCCGCCCTCATCGAAGGCGTCACGCTGTTTGCGATCGTCGTGTGTTTGCTCGTGTCCTTTCAGGGATACGGCAGCTAACGCGTGCATCGAACGCACAAAACACCCCGCCGCGGTTTAACCGCCGCGGCGCGGGCTTTTTCAGATTGGAGTCATCGCGATGACCGTTTCTCGCTCGTTTGTCCTGACCCTCACCCTGCTGACGGCTGTCTTCGCCGCCGCCCTGCCGGCCCACGCCGCCGACCACCCGGAGACGAAAGGCGAAGCCGCCGATACTGATCACGGCCACGCCGAGGAAAAGCCCGAGCTGCTCCGCCCGGCTTCGCAAAGCCTGATCCTCGCGCTGACGACTCTTATCGTGTTCGTCGTCCTCGTCGCGTTACTCGGCAAGACGGCCTGGGGCCCAATCGCTAAAGGCTTGCAGGAGCGTGAGGACAAGATTCGCCGGGACATTGAGGAAGCGGAGGCCGCCCGGGCCCGGGCCGAGGGCACGTTGCGCGACTACCAGGCGCAGCTTGCGACGGCCGAGCAAAAGGTGCGCGAGCTGCTTGCCAAGGCGACGGCCGATGCCGAGCAGGTCGCCGCGACCCTGCGAGCGAGGGCCCTTCAGGAATCGCAAGAGATCAAGGACAACGCGACGCGTGAAATTGACTCGGCCCGCCGGGCCGCCGTCCGGCAGGTACACGAGCAGGCCGCCGTCCTTTCGACGCGGGTCGCCGAGAAGATTCTGCGTCGCAACCTCAACGCCGACGACCAACGCGACCTCGTTGCGGCCAGCCTCGATCAGTTAGAAACGGCGAAGGGATAGCAGAAAAGTTGCCAGTTGCCGGTTGCCAGTTGCCAGTGAAGGCAGCGGGGGCCGGATTTTACTGGCAACTGGCAACTCACAACTGGCAACTTCCCCATGGCATCCACCGCATCACGCAACAAACCGATCGTCACGCGTTACGCCCGGGCGTTGCTGCAGCTTGCCAACAAGCAGCAGAAGGCCGAACCGATCCGGCAAGAGCTCAACGGCCTGGGCGAGGTGCTCAAGGCAAGTTCGGCGTTCTCTGCCCTCATTGGCGACCCCGCCGTCAGCGAAGCCACGCGGGCGTCGCTGCTTCAGCGGACGTTCAACGGGCGGGTGTCGCCGGTCATGTCGAATTTCCTTGGGCTGCTCAACAGCAAAGGCCGGCTCGGCCTGCTGCCGGACATCATCAAGGCGTACGGCGATCTTCTCGAAGACCAACTCGGCAACGTCGAGGTCGACGTCACGGTCGCCCAGAAGCTTTCGCCGGAGCAGCTTGAGCAGGTGCGTCAGCGTGTCAGCAAGGCGATCGGCCGTAACGCGGTCATTCACGAGTACGTCGACGAAGCGATCATCGGCGGCCTGGTCCTTCGCGTGCAGGACAAACTGATCGACGCGAGCGTGCGATACCAGCTTGAATCGATGCGGAAGCAACTGCTCAGCGCGGCGACGAAATAACAAGAAAGTGGCCAGTGGCCGGTGGCCGGTGGCCGGAGAATAAGAATCAGGAAGCTTCATTACCGACCACCGGCCACCGATCACTGGCCACTTCGTTAGAAGCCTTCATTACTGACCACCGGCCACCGATCACTGGCCACTTCGGAGTACCCATGTCCATCAACGTCGCGGAAATCACGAGCATTCTTGAGAAGGAAATCGCCAATTTCGACCAGAAGGTTGGGGTCAGCGAGGTCGGCACGGTCATCGAAGTGGGCGACGGGATTGCCCGCCTTTACGGCCTGCGCGGCGCGATGGCCGGCGAACTGCTGGAGTTCGAGAACGGGACGATGGGCCAGGTCTTCAACCTCGAAGAAGACTCCATCGGCGCCGTCATCTTCGGCGATTACCTGGGTATTAAGGAAGGCGACACCGTCAAGAGCACCGGGCGTTTGCTCGAAGTGCCGGTCGGCGACGCGGTCATCGGCCGGGTGCTGAACCCGCTCGGCCAGGCGCTGGACGGCGGGCCCGCGGTCGTGTCGAGCGAAACCCGCAAGCTCGACATCATCGCCCCCGGCATCGCCGACCGGAAGCCGGTCACCGAGCCGCTCCAGACCGGCATCAAGGCCGTCGACAGCATGATCCCGATCGGCCGCGGCCAGCGCGAGCTGATCATCGGCGACCGCAAGACCGGCAAGACCGCCATCGCGATCGACACGATCATCAACCAGAAGGGTAAGGGCGTTAAGTGCTTCTACGTCGCGATCGGCCAGAAGGAATCGACCGTCGCGGGCATCGTTGAGGTGCTTCGCGCCGCCGGCGCGATGGAGTACACGACGGTCGTCGTGGCTACCGCCGCCGACCCGGCCCCGATGCAGTACATCGCCCCCTACGCCGGCTGCACGATGGCCGAGTACTTCATGTGGAAGGGCGAGGCGACGTTGTGCGTCTACGACGACCTTTCCAAGCAGGCCGCCGCCTACCGCCAGTTGTCGCTGCTGCTCCGCCGCCCGCCCGGCCGCGAAGCGTTCCCCGGCGACGTGTTCTACTTGCACAGCCGGTTGCTCGAACGCGCCGTCAAGCTCAGCGACGCCCACGGCGGCGGGTCGCTGACCGCCCTGCCGATCATCGAAACCCAGGACGGTGACGTGTCGGCCTATATCCCGACCAACGTCATCAGCATCACCGACGGGCAAATCTACCTTGAACCGGAACTGTTTTTCGCCGGCGTCCGCCCGGCCGTCAACGTCGGCATCAGCGTCAGCCGCGTCGGCGGCAACGCCCAGACGAAGATGATGAAGAAGATCGCCGGCTCGCTGAAGCTCGACCTCGCGGCTTACCGCGAACTCGAAGCCTTCTCCCAGCTAGGCACCGACCTCGACAAGGCCACCCAGCGCCAGCTCGACCGCGGCTCCCGCCTGGTCGAGCTGCTCAAGCAGCCGCAGTTCCGCCCGATGCCGATCGAACAGGAAGTCATTGTCATCTATGCCGCCACGCAGGGCTTCATCGACGACGTCCCGCTCAACCGCGTTCAGGAGTTCCAGAACGAGTTTCTCAAGTACGTCGACACCCGCGTCCCCGCCCTCCGTCAGGGCCTGGCCGAGAAGAAAGAACTCACGGCTGACCTCGAAGCCCAGCTCAAACAGGCGATTAACGACTTCAAAGCCAGCACCTGGCAGAAGT
>JBKJRK010000253.1:0-3456 GCA_046593135.1 Tepidisphaeraceae bacterium
CTCGGGCGAGCTCGTATTTGCTTTCACTGATGTGCAGACTTCGTTCGGACTGGATCTGATCGACGTGGACGAACCGGCTGAAGGGGCGGTGGGGTTCCTGGGCTTCCACCTCGTCGGGGCGGAATTGGCGCGGGTGCGCTTCAGCGCATTCGCCGACACGAATTCGATTTCTACGACTCCACGTTCGATTACGGCGATCGCTTCGCCACCCGCATCGCGTTCGTCACGGCTAAAGCCCTTGGCGTTGCGGGCTTCGACGAAGTCGTCGTGAGCACGGGCCTGTGTACCGCGGTAGACGGCGTTCGATTCGCAGCCATTTCCATGCCCGAGCCCTCCGCTGCTGTCGCCACGATCGTCATCTTCGATGTTTTTTGCCGCCGGCATCCAAAACGAAAAGCTCTGATTCGAGTGTGAAGCCCTACTCCGTGGCACGACGCAGTGTCCGGGGGTGGCGCGCGACGAGGTTTGGGACGTGTTGACGATCTATATCATGTCTCCGCCGTAGCTTGGCAATTGATTTCCTGCCGGGCTGTGCAACAATCTACGAACGTCCGGGTGGCGTGTCTTCTTAAAACGGGGGCGCCCGATTCCATTGTCGCGCGCGTAACTGACGTCGGGAGAAGGCAGGATGGAGCAACCGTCGCTGGAACTGTTGACCGGGCGGGCTTACCCCGAGCTGGCGCAGGCGCTGCGGGCGGGGATCGAGCCGATCATGCAGCGGTGGGTGGTTTCGGTCGGCCAGGCGTTGCCGAGTGCGGACCAGTTGACATTCACACAGTTGCGCGACGACATGCCCAAAGTGCTCGAGCAGGTCGCCAAGGCCCTCGAGTCCGACCACCCGTTTCCCACGCGCATGCTGGAGGCGGTCACCCCGCTGCACGGCGCCACGCGGTTCCACCAGAACTTCCGCCTGGAAGAGCTGATGAGCGAACACTGCATCATTCGTCCGCTTGTGCTCGAACAGGTCACGGACAACCTCGGCCGGCCGATGAACGTCGCCGAAGTTTCTGCCCTGATGGCCGCGCTGGACCTGATTACACGCCAAGCCGCCCTCGAATTCGTCGCCCACCAGACCCGCCAGCTCCAGGCCGCCAACGAGGCGCAGAGCAAGTACCTCTCGTTTCTCTCTCACGACCTGCGGGGCGGTCTGAACGGCGTGTGCCTGATGATCGAGGTGCTGAAGCGAGAATTAGCGTCGGAGGAGCGGTTCAAGGAATCGATCGACGACCTGGACATGATGCGGCGGTCGATCTTCGAGACGATCGGCACGATGGACCGATTCCTTCACGCCGAGCGATTCCGCAAGGGTAAAGTGCAGGTCCGCCCGTCGCGTGTCAACCTCAAGCACCTCCTGATGGACGTGACCGCCCACTTCGCGTACCAGGCCAAGGACAAGGGCGTTCAGATGACGTACCACGTGCCGCCGGTATGCGACGTCGTGAGCGACAAGGAGCTGCTCACGATGATCCTCCAGAATGTGGCTTCAAACGCGATTAAATACGGCGCCGGGGCTCCAGTCCACTTGTCTGCGACGGCGCTTGATGACGGTGCTTGGAAGTTGATCATCGCAGACAACGGGCCCGGCATTGCCGGCGCCAAGCTCACCGAGCTGTTCTCGTCTTACACGCGCGGCGAGGACACGCAGGGCCAGCCCGGCGTCGGCCTGGGGCTGAGCATCGCGCGCCAGGCGGCCGACTTGCTTGGCGCCAAGTTGTGGGCCGAATCAGACGCCGGCAAGAAAGGTGCGACCTTTAATCTACAGTTCAAACCTCTCGCGTTGCCGGCATAGCTTCATTTCAGCCGCGTGAGGTTCGTCCGTCGTTTCGGCTGACACTTCGGGCAGAAGTGCGTCGAGCGTCCTCCCAGCACAATCCGCTCGATCGGGGTCTGGCATTTTCGACACGGCTTGGCTTCCCGGCCGTACACGCGGTGGAGCTTCTGGAAAGATCCCGAGGAGCCGTCGGCGTCGCGGTAATCGCGTAACGTGCTCCCCCGGTGTCGCAGCGCCCGCCGCAAGACCGCCTTGATCGACCGGTTCAGCCGCGCGATTTCTTCGAGTGTCAAAACATTGGCGGGTTTGAGCGGGTGGATGCCCGCCGCGAAAAGTGACTCGTCCACATAAATGTTTCCCAGGCCCGCGACGACGGTTTGGTCGAGCAGGGCGTTTTTCACCGCCCGCGACGTTTGGCGGAGTTGACGGAACAATTGGGCCGGCCGGAGGTTGAGCGGTTCAGGGCCCATGCCGGCGTCGGGGCGGGTGTCGCGCCCCAGCCACCAGACTCCGCCGAAGCGGCGCGGGTCGCGGAAGCGGAGCTGGGAACAGGAGTCAGGAGTCAGGAGACGGGAAGCAGGGGCGCCGCGCCGAATGCGGTTTGCCTCCCGTCCTGATCCCCGACCCCTGACCCGTGACTCCTGGATCGCGATCATCAGATGAGTATGCGGCGGGAGTGGGGCGTCGGGGTCCGTGACGATCAACTGCCCGGACATCCCGAGGTGAACGTAGAAGCGGTTGCCGTCGTCGAGCGCAAAGACGATCCGTTTCCCACGCCTGTCGATTGATTCGATCCGCCGGCCGAGGAGCAGCGCGGGCAGATCGACGTCGGCCGGGGTGACGATGTCACGCCGCGTCAGCACGACGGCGCGGATCGTTTTCCCAATAATTTTCGGACGAAGCGTCACGACGACGGTCTGGACTTCCGGGAGTTCAGGCATCGCAATTCTTTTTTGGCGAAACGTGAAAGGTGAAACTCTTGACGCGTTATGGAGACTAAGATTGAAGGCGTATTCCGGCCGGCATAGACTGGGCCGGGCGAAGGGGATGAAGTGCCCGGCACTCCCTGCCACTGCCCATTCAACCGCCGTGAGGCGAGCGCCGCCCGCCCCGGCAAGTCTACGCGTCCCGCTCCCGCAGAAGAAACGCGATAGGAGTCAATTCCCATGGAAGCACAGATCGGGCTCGTGCAGCCCCAGACGACCGACCTCGGCCAGGACGAACTGGCCGCCGTTGAGAAACTCCAGAAGGGTTACCATGACCTGCGGTCCGAACTGGGCAAAGTGATCGTCGGACAGGATGCCGTGATCGAGGAATTGCTCGTCGCATTGTTCTGCCGCGGGCATACTTTGCTGGTCGGCGTCCCCGGGCTGGCCAAGACGCTGCTTATTTCGACCCTCTCCAAGACGCTTGGCCTGAGCTTCAACCGAATCCAGTTTACGCCCGATCTGATGCCCAGCGACATCACCGGCACGGAGGTGATCGAGGAAGATAAAACGACCGGCGGGCGCGTCCTCCGATTCGTCCGCGGCCCGGTCTTCGCCAACGTCATCCTCGCCGACGAAATCAACCGCACCCCGCCGAAAACCCAAGCCGCCTTGCTCGAAGCGATGCAGGAGCACCAGGTGACCGCCGGCGGCCTGGGTTTTGGGCGGGGTGCGGTTGATTTCATCGGCGAGGATGAC
>JBKJRK010000373.1:0-2799 GCA_046593135.1 Tepidisphaeraceae bacterium
GTCAATGCGATGCCCTGTGTGTTGTGCGACGGGCTTCAGTGCATGAACCATTGCCCGAGCGGAGCGCTGCTCCCGACGCCGCTCGCAGACAACGACATGGGCACGGCGGTGTGGCACCAGCACCTGTGCGTTCGCACGTACGGCGAGGATTGCACGATGTGCGTCGACCATTGTCCCGTCGGACCGAAAGCCCTCGAACTCTCGGACGGCTTTATCGCCGTCCGCGAAGACGGCTGCGTCGGGTGTGGCGTGTGCCAGAGCAACTGCCCGACGGATCCGAAAAGCATCACGGTTACGCCCCGCGCGCTCCGCTTTACGCCACACTGATTCATCCCGATTCATTCGTCGGAAAAAAACGCGGCGTTAACGCACGAGCCGTTGCTCCACGACGCGGCGCATGGTTTCCGTCGGCGCGGGCAGGCCCGTCCACGCCACGAACTGGGCGGCGGCCTGGCGGACGAACATCTCGATGCCGCCGATGGTCTTCGCGCCGGCGGCTTCGGCTTGTTGCAGAAGTTTCGTGCGCGGCGGGTTGTAGACGGTGTCGAAGACGACCGTATCGGGGCCGAGCTTCGGGAACGAATCGCCGAATGGACTGGCGTCGATGTTCGGGTGCATGCCGACACTGGTCGTGTTCACGTACACCTGGCAGCAACTGTCGCACAGTTTCTCCATCGCGGCCGCCACGACCTTGCCGGTTTGGCCGTTGAATTCGGCCGCGAGGGCGTCGGCGCGGTCTTTTGTGCGGTTGTAAACCACAACAGTCGCGCCGTAGTGGGCGAGGGCTGCCACGGCGGTCCGACCGGTGCCGCCGGCGCCGATCACCGCGACGCGGTAGTTCGCCAGGTCTTTCCGTTCGATGCGGAGTTTGGCCGTGATGCTGTCCAGAATGGCGGCGTAGTCGGTGTTGAGGCCTTTCAAATTCGTGATTTCAGATTTCAGATCGCGGTTGATCACGATTGTATTCACCGCTCCGATTCGCTCTGCCAGCGGCTCGACTTCCGATCCCTTCTCTTTCAGATATCGCAACGCGTTCTCTTTATGCGGCAGCGTGACCGACAGTCCCGACAAATCGAGCCCCTCGAAATTCACGAAGCTTTCCATGAACGCCTTGAAGCTCTCGTAGCCGGGATTGACGAGCAGCGGTAGGTACACCCCGTCGTGATTCGTCTCGTCGAACGCGGCGTTATGAACTGCGGGCGACATCGAATGTGCCACCGGCGACGCGACGACGCCGTAGACTTTCGTCTTCGGGTTGAGCGAGTCCCAGCGGTAGAGCTGCTTCATGTCGCGGATCGAAATCTGGCCGGGCGCGGTGCCCGAGTCGGCGTCGAGCGCAGCGAAGGTGAGAAACGCGCCGAATTTCTTCGCCAGCACGCGTGAGATGAGGCCAGCTTCGCCCATGCAGAGGGCGATGGTCGGCTTCTGGCGGTTCTGAAGAAGTTCGAAGGCTTCGAGGTTGTCTCTGATTGTGCGGGCGGTCCAGACGATCTTAGCGACGTCGGCGGGCGAGGCATTCAGTTCGGCCAGAATGTTGTACAGACGCTCAGGACGGCTTTCAAAATCATGAGAGCTAACGATCAGACTGGAGTTCCGGTGGTTCGGTTGATCGTGTGCCTCGAACCTGACCAGCGCCTTCAGTTCAATGTCGATGTACGCCGCACTGATTGTTGATGCCAGACCTTGTATCGCCGCAATTCGATACTTCTCAGCAAGGTCGGAACGTCCGCCTTCCCAAAACGGGCGGCAAGTGATAACGCATGGGACCGATACCTTGGATACGAGCGATCGGACCTCGTCCGCATCATTGAACCGATCGATGCGCAACTCGACCATGTCTGCGCCGGTCTCGGCGGCAACAGCGGCGTCGCTTACGGCTTGTTCGACGGACGTGACGAAAATGGCGACGCAAAGCCTGGTCATCGAGCGCCCCTCACAGGGACTTCCGCACCTGCTCCTCGATCGCCTTCTGCGTCGCGTCGCTCGCCTCCCACAGCGGCAGGCGCATCTCGCCCGTATCGCGCCCGGCGAGCTTCATCGCGTATTTGATACCGGCGGGGTTGCCGTCGAGGAACAGTGCCTTAATCAAGGGAAACAACTTGTGATGGATCGCCCGAGCCTCGGCGAAGTTGCCGGCCAGTGCGAGCTTGGTCATCTGCTTGATTTGCGCCGGTAACAGATTCGACGCGACGCTGATGACGCCCTTGCCGCCGATGCTCATCAACGGAAGCGTGAGCGAGTCGTCGCCGGAGATAACGGTCATGTCGCACAGGCTCATGATCTCGCTGGCCATGTCGAGGGAGCCGGTGGCTTCCTTGATGGCGACGATGTTCGGGTGCGCGTTCAATCGCGCGACGGTCAGCGGCGACATCGTGATGCCGGTCCGGCTTGGGATGTTGTACAGCACGATCGGCAGATCGACCTTGTCGGCCAGCATCATAAAATGGCGGTACAGGCCTTCCTGCGACGGCTTGTTGTAGTACGGGTTGACCGACAGGCAGGCCGTGGCGCCGGCGCGCTTGGCGAAGTTGTGGAGTTCGAGGGCCTCGCTCGTCGCGTTGCCGCCGGTGCCGGCGATGACGGGAACCCGGCCGCGGGCGACTTCGACCGTGAGGGCGATGACGCGTTCGTGCTCGGGAAAATCGAGCGTCGGCGACTCGCCGGTCGTGCCGACGGGAACGAGGCCGTCGATGCCCTCCTTAATTTGGAACTCGACCTGCTCGCGCAGCTTCGCCTCGTCGAGCTTGCCGTCGCGGAAGGGGGTCGTGAGGGCGGTAATGGCGCCGCTGAACATGGGCT
>JBKJRK010000386.1:0-3281 GCA_046593135.1 Tepidisphaeraceae bacterium
CCCATGAGCCTTTCATAGTGCAGGAAAATCCAAGGCCGATGAAGTCCAACATACTTCGCGATGCCGCGCAGCACTGGTTTACCCCCGGTTCGTGTGACGGCATTCTTGCCAGGGCCGAGAGCGGGAAGATGCTTTCGCGAATTGTAAACCTGCGACTTCCGACTGTAGATCTCGGCGGCGTGCCCACGATTCCCGACGTACCGCTCATTCAAACCGATCATAAAGTCGCAGCCCGCATGGCCGCGGATCATTTGACCGAACGCGGGTTTCGGAACTTCGGCTATAGCGGAATCATCGGCGCTCATTACTCGATTGAAAGGTTGAATTACTTCCGCGCAGCGGTTAGCGAAGCGGGGTACGACGTTCATGTCAGCGAGGCGCCGGGCCCGGTCACGTACAGCGCGGGCGTCATGCCGGGCATGACCAACCAACCGGCTGACGCCGGGCGATTGGCTGAATGGCTCAAGTCGCTGCCGCGTCCGATCGGGGTATTCGCCTGCAATGACATCCGAGGCCAGCAGGTGCTTAACGTGTGCAGGTCCGAAGGGATCCGCGTCCCGCAGGAAATGGCGGTGGTGGGCGTCGACAACGACGAGCTGCTGTGCGAGCTGTCTGCTCCGCCGCTGAGCAGCATCGTGCCCAACACGCCGCGGATCGGTTACGAGGCGGCCGCGATTTTGGATCGGATGATGGCGAGAAAAGGCAAGCAGCCGCCGCAGGCGACGTACGTCGCGCCGCTGGGCGTCGTAACGCGTGCGTCATCGGACGTTTTGGCAACCGACGACGACGAAGTCGCCAACGCATTGCACTTCATCCGGCACCACGCGTGCGATGGGATTGACGTCGGGGATGTCGTTGAACATCTGGCCATGTCGCGCAGCACTCTGGAACGCAGGTTCGGAAAGGTGGTGGGGCATTCGCCGAAACAGGAGATCGGACGGGTACGCTTGGACCGGGTGAAGCAATTGTTGATCGAGACGGATTATTCGCTGGACCGCATCGGGCGGATGACGGGGTTCGAACATCACAAGTACCTGAGCACGTTGTTCAAGGCTCAAGTCGGGATGACGCCGGGTGCCTTTCGGCGAGTTTCATCGCCACCGCACGGGGGCAACGGGTGGCGGGCGGGATCGGCATGTAGCGGCGGCTGATACACTACTGTTGTCTCGCGCTATTCCGCCGCATCGATGCCGAGTTCCTTGACCTTCTTATTGAGCGTATTGCGGTTGATGCCGAGGAAGTCGGCGGCCTTGGTCTTGACGCCGTTGCACTTGGCGAGGGCGCGGTCGATGAGGGCGTGCTCGATCTGGTCGATGACGAGCTGGTAGATCTCGCCTTCCCGCATCTCGAAGTCCGCCATAGCTTGGTCGGCGAGGCGGCGTGTGAGCGTTTCGATCGATTCCGACGCCTGGTTCGTCCGCCGTTGGGCGGCGAACATGCGGACGGAGAGGGGCAGAAGCTCTTCGGTAAAGTCCTCGCTCGTGCTGAGGACCACGGCGCGCTCGATCGCGTTTTCCAGCTCCCGCACGTTGCCCGGCCACGGGTACCGCAACAGCACGTTGAGCATGTCCCGACTGATCCGCCGGAGCCGGCGCTCGTTGATCACGTTGTACTTGTCGAGGAAATAGTCGATGAGCCGCGGGATGTCCTCCCGGCGGTTGCGCAGCGGCGGGAGATAAATGCTGACGACGTTCAGTCGGTAAAAAAGGTCTTCGCGGAAATTGTTCCGGGCGACTTCTTCCTGCAAATCAACGTTGGTCGCGGCGATGACCCGCACGTCGACCTTCATCGTCTGCGTGTCGCCGACACGCTCGAACTCGCGCTCCTGCAGCACCCGCAACAGCTTCACCTGCAAGTGCGGCTCCATCGTGCCGATCTCGTCGAGAAAAATCGTCCCGGTGTTGGCGACCTCGAACCGCCCTTCCTTGTCGCGGATCGCGCCGGTAAAACTTCCCTTCACGTGCCCGAACAGCTCGCTCTCCAGCAGCGTGCTCGTCATGGCGCCGCAGTTCACGCGGACGAACGGCTTGTCCTTCCGCGGAGAGTTGTAATGGATCGCCTTGGCGATCATTTCTTTGCCCGTGCCCGTCTCGCCGAGCAACAACACCGTCGCCCGGCTATTGGCCACCTGCCCGACCGTCGCGAACACTTCGTGCATCGCCGGCGAGTCCCCAATGATGTTCTCGAAGCGATAACGGTCCCGGACCTGCGCACGGAGCTGCGCGTTTTCTTCTAGCAGTTCTTCCTTCTGCCGCATCACCATGCGGTTGATCTGAATGGCCTGGGCCAGAAACGCGGCGACGATGTCGAGGAAGCGGTGATCGCTGCGAAGCCGTTCCTCACTGACGAACGGCTTATCCACCGACACGGCGCCAGCCACGCGGCTTTCGATCTTGATCGGCACGCAGAGAAAGCTGATCGCCCCCGCTTCGTCGTGCTCGAGCCGGCCGGTTCGGTTTAGGAAATCGGGATCGGTTCGCAGGTCGGCGATAACCCGAGCCCTTCCGGTTGCGACGACGTTGCCTGTAATGCCTTCGCCGAGGGCATACTTCCCCCGATCAATTTCATCCGGCGTCATCCCAACCGCCGCCACAGTGCGCAGCCGACCGGTTGATTCATCTAGCAAAACCAGCGCGCCGCGGTGCATATCCAACTGATCGGAAACGATTTGCATCGTCTTGCCGAACGTCTCGCGAAGCTCGAGCGTGGAAGACAGAATCTGACCGATCTCCATTAAAATGGATAATTCTTGATCGGCTATGCCGCCGATCGCTCGTTCGCTGCGCAGTTCTTCATCTTTCACGATCACAAAGTATGCACATTATTCTTGCCCGCTGCAACTTCAGGCAAACATTTTGGCAAGAAAAAAGCGATAGGACGGGCTAATGCGTCGCCAGGCGATTCCAATCAACGATTTCGACGGCCGCGGCGACCCCCGGCGGAAGCTTCCCGACCTCGATTTTTTCGTCGGGCACAACGCAAAGAACGGGCACTTTCCCCCATTTTTCGATGACGCGCGGGTTGGATTCCTCGGCGACGCTCGCGCTCTCCGCCGGGTAGCGGTTGATCACCACTCCCGCCACGCGCACGCCGGCGGCGCGGAGCGAGTGGAGCGTTAGCAGCGTGTGATTGATCGTCCCAAGCCCCGGCCGGGCGACGACGATCGCCGGTAGCCGCAGCCATATGGCCAGGTCAAGAACGGTGTGCGTCGCGTCGAGTGGCACCATCACCCCGCCGACACCTTCGACGATCATCACGTCACTACCCGTTGAGATCATCCG
>JBKJRK010000398.1:0-5675 GCA_046593135.1 Tepidisphaeraceae bacterium
CCCTTCTGCTTGAACACCGCTACGCGAAACCGCGCCGCGTCCCCGTAGGCGAACCCGAAGTCGCCGGACCCGGTTTCTTCAAACTCCTGCTGGATACGCTCGGGGGTGATGGACTTCATCAAGGACATCGTGTCCTCGGCGTCCAGCACCTTCGTCTGCAGTTCTCGCAGCGAGCCGTGCAGGCGCAACGTCGGCGGCCTGCCGACGGCCAAATGCAGATCGCTCGCTTTTTTCTTGACGACCGTCTCGAGGAGACGGTCAATTTGAATGGTTGCCATTGTTAAGAGTCCGTAGTCAGTAGTCAGTAGTCAGTAGATGGTCATTCGGTTGGACCAATGGACTTCAAATAGGCGTTGAGTTGAGGCGCTAGGTTGTCGAGCAGCGTACGCATGTTTGATATCTCCGCTTCGGTAAGCAATGACCGTACGAAAGCGCGTCGCAGCCAATGCTTGGTTTCATTGAGTGACCCTCTCGCAATGCGAACAAACCGTCTATTGTCCTGAAAGGTGCCCCGCCCGACTCCTTCCGCGATGTTCGCTCCGACGCTATCTGCAGCCCGCACCAGTTGCTTACCCACCGTATCGCGAGCTAAGCCACTCCATTTTAGCACGACACCCCATGCTTCATCGCCAAGCTGTTCTGCCAATCGGTAAACTCGCAGTTTTTCAAAGTCAGTCTGCGCCACATCTCTCCCGTTCACCAGCCCCATCTACTGACTACTGACTACTGACTATTGACTAACAATGCCTTCCACCTGCGCCACCTTCACAATTTCTTCCGCCGTCGTCGTGCCGTTGAGAATCTTCAGCTTGCCGTCGGCGAGGAGGCTCTTCATGCCGGAGGCGAGGGCGGCCTTGCGGATCTTGTTGGTGGGGGCACGCTCGAACGCCATCGTGCGGATTTCGTTGTTGAGCTGCATGAACTCGAACACGCCGATGCGCCCGCGGAAGCCGATGCCCGAGCAGTAGTCGCACCCGCGCGGCTTGTACAGAATCCTGTCCTTCAATTCGTTCTCGGTGACGCCGGCGAGTTTGAGCCACATCGGGTCCGGCTCGCGGTCCGGCTGCTTGCACTTCGGGCACAGCACGCGAATCAGCCGCTGTGCCAGCACCGCTTGAATGGACGACGCCACGAGGAAAGGTTTCACGCCCATGTCGATCAGGCGGGTGATCGCGCCGGGGGCGTCGTTGGTGTGAAGCGTGCTGAACACCAAGTGGCCGGTGAGGGCCGCCTGGATGGCGACCTCCGCCACTTCGAGGTCGCGGATTTCGCCGACCAGAATGATGTTGGGCGCCTGACGCAACATCGCGCGGAGAATCTTGGCGAAACTCAGGCCGATGTTCTCCTTCACCTGGCACTGGTTGATGCCGGCGAAATTATATTCGACCGGGTCTTCGGCGGTGATGATCTTGCGGTCAGGGCGGTTGAGCTCGTTGAGCGCGCCGTAGAGCGTCGTCGTCTTGCCCGACCCCGTGGGCCCGGTCACCAGGAAGATTCCGTTGGGCCGCTTGATGATCTTCTGGAAGATCTTGTAATCCTCTTCCTCGAAGCCGAGATTTTGGATGCCGATGCGGACGCTGTCGGGGCGCAAAATACGGAGCACGCAGCTCTCGCCGTGGTAGGCGGGGAGCGTGCTGACACGGAAGTCGACGTCGGCCTTGTCGACGCGAAGCTTGATGCGCCCGTCCTGCGGGAGCCGCTTTTCGGCGATGTCGATGCCCGCCATGATCTTGATGCGGCTCAGCAGCGGGGCCTTCATTTTCAGCGGGATGCGGTCGCGCTCGACGCATTCGCCGTCGATGCGGTAGCGGACGCGCACCCGGTCCTTCATGGGCTCGATGTGAATGTCGCTCGCCCGGTTCCGAACCGCCTCGGCGATCATCGCCTGCACGAGCTTGATGATCGGGGCCTGCGTGGGGTCGGAGGCGATGTCTTCGCCCATGCCGCCGATGTCGATCGACTTGTCGATCGAGCGGTCCACGGACTTGTCGAGCGAGCGGTCGACGGTTTTGTCCATCGAACTGCGCATGCGGTCGATGGTTTGGTCCATCGTCTTGTCGATGGTGTTGGCCGCGGTGGTGTTCATCATCTGGTCCATGACGGACTTGATGCGGCCGCGGGGGGCGAGGCTGGTTCGGATTTCTTTGTGAAGCCGGAAACGGAGAATGTCGAGCATCTCCAGGTCGAGCGGGTCGTGGACCGCGACGCGCAGCTTGCCGCCCTCCATGCCGAGGGGCAGGATGAGGTACTTGCGCATGAGGTCTTCGGGGATCAGGCTGCTTGCGTTGGCGGGAATGGAGCCGCGGTCGACTTCGACGTACTCCATGTTGTGCTGGGCGGCGAGGGCTTTGTAAACGTTGCTCTCGCTGCAAAGCTTGAGGTCAATGAGCGCCTCGCCAATGCGAAGGTTCTTGGCCTTGGCGTGGTCGAGGGCTTTCGTGACTTCTTTTTGGGTGATGACGCCCCATTCGACGAGCTGTTCGCCGAGTCTCTTCTGGGCCTTGGCCATGGTGAGTCTCCATCAGGTGCGTGGGCACGGCGTCGGGCGCCCGGTAAGCGTCGTGTCGCGCGGCAAGCGAGTTCGAAAGCGGGCTTGAACCATCCGACAACGGCAGGCCGGGAACAAGGGCGGCGGTCGGGACAAACACCAACAGGGCATTCCGCCCGCCCTGCGGAACCGCCGCCGTCTAAGTTTACTCCGGGAAGAACAGAAAGCACAACCAATTCCGCGCCCGTCCGCAACATTTGCGTCATGCAAACAGGACATGATCGTTACCCGAGCCTCAGGATGACAATCCCGCGTTTGGTCGCTCAGGACGTGCGGATAGTCAATAACAACCCAGGCGACAGCACGCGCATTCTGATTCCCTCTCCCGGTACTCTGGGAGAGAGTTAGGGTGAGGGTCTGAAATATGATCTGAAATCTGACATTTGAGATTTCAGATCTTAACGCCCTCACCCCTGCCCTCCCGGCGTACCCGTGAGAACGGTGGACACACTTCTCAATGAACATGCGATCACCCTGAATAACAACCTGTCGCCAACCGCCCAGAATTCGCGGTTTCCTATTGCAATCGATATGGTTCCGTGTCACGTCCTATGGAAAGCGCCGCGTCCTCACCCCGCCTTCCCGCCCGACCGATTGCGCTGCGGCCCGCCGTGCCCGCGGCGGCGGCGTTCATGGCGGGAGTGTTGCTGCACCGCAGCGCCCCGCACGTCCCACTCGTCTGGATCGCCTGTGCTGCCCTGCTCACGGGCATTGCGGCCGGCTGTCTCGCCCGGCCGCTCGTCAGCTCGAGTTTGATCGGGACCGGGCTGTTGCTCGCCGGGCTGGCCGGCGCGCAACTGTACGCGTTTCAATTTCCGCCCAATGACGTCTACGCTTTCACGGGCGATGAACCCCGGCTGGCGTGGCTGGAACTGGAGATCGTCACCCCGCCTCGCGTACTGACCGACCCCTTCAACCCGAACCGCGCCTTGCCGCCGAAACAGATCGCGACCGCGCGCGTCACGCGCTTGAAAACCTGGACCGGCTGGGTCGACGCCAGCGGCGACGCGCTCCTCCAGATCGCCCAGCCCCACCCGCGCCTCCAGGCACGCCAGCGCGTCGCCGCCCTCGGCATGCTGCAGCGCCCGGCCCCGGCGATGAATCCGGGGCAGTTCGACTGGGCGGCGTACTACCGCGACCAGCGCGTCCTGGCGTCGTTTCAAATTCCGCAGTCGAACAATATCCGGATTCTGGATGCCGGACGGCCCACTCCCCTCGACCGGCTCCGCGATCAGACGCGCCGGCTGCTCGCCGCCGGATTTCCGAGCGAGCGGTCCCTCGACCACGCCCTCCTCCGAGCGCTCCTGCTCGGCGACCCTGACCCACAACTCCGCGACATTCAAGATCACTTCCAGCGCACCGGTACGAGCCACCACCTCGCCATCAGCGGCATGCACGTCGCGGTGCTCGGCGGGTTCGTGTTCCTGATCTGCCGCGCGCTATGCCTCTCGCCGCGCGTAACGGCCGTCACGATGACAAGCTTTGTGCTGCTCTACGGCGCCGTCGCTTTGCCGTCGCCGCCGGTCGTGCGGTCGGTCTTGTTGTGTGCCGCGTTCGGATTCGGACTCGTCTCCAGGCGCTCCCTCGACGCGCTGCAACTGCTGGCAGTCTGTGTGCTGGCGATGCTGATTTATCGTCCGCTCGACCTGTACAACGCGGGGTTTCAGCTCAGCTTCGGAACAGTGCTCGGCTTGATCCTGTTTACGCGGCCGGTGCTGAAATTCATGGGCGGGTTCCGAGACCCCGACGTCAAGATCGCGCAGTCGTTCGAGTCTCCCACCGCCCGGATTCGCCTCACCCGCCGGGCGGACGGACTGTTCGTCAAATCGCTCGCGGCGGCAGTGGTGGCGTGGCTGGTGTCGATGCCCCTCATCGTCTGGCACTTCGAGCAGCTCAACCCGTGGGCGGTGGCGGCGGGCTTGCTCCTGGCGCCGGTCGTCCTCGTGGCACTGGTTCTGGGCTTCCTCAAAGTTCTGCTCACGCTGCTATGGCCGGGCTTCGGACCCGTGTGGGTGACGTTGACCGTCTGGCCGATCACGCTCATGCGGCATTCGGTGGAGTGGCTGGCGTCGTGGCCGCGCAGTGACGTGCCGCTCCCGCCGCCGCCGGTCTGGCTGATCGTCGTCTACTACGTTTTGCTTCTGACAATGCTCTTGCGCATCGAACGGGCCGGATTGATTTGGGCGTTGCGCGGCGCGCGGGTGATGGCATTGCTCGTGCTACTCTGGCTTCCCTATGAAACCGACGTCGCCCGGCGCCGACCCGCGCCCGATTCGTTGCGGGTCACGCTGCTCGCGGTCGGGGCCGGGCAATGCGCGGTAATCGAGCCGCCGTCGGGGCGTGTCGTGCTGATCGACGCCGGCTCATCGAGCCTGTCCGACCTTGTGGCAAAGTGCCTCGGCCCGTACCTGCGTTATCGCGGCTGCACGAACGTCGACAGCGTCATCCTCAGCCACGCCGACTACGACCATTTCAGTGCCGCGGCGGAAGTGGCCGCATCTTACGAAGCGCGAGAAATCCTCACCGGCACGCATTTCACGAAACAGGCGGAGAACAATCCGCCGGCGGCGAGACTGCTGCGCGACCTGGACGCGCTGCAGCGCCCGCCGCGCGTGTTGGAGCCGGGCCAGCGGATTCCTCTCGGCCGGGACACGTCGGTCGAGGTGCTCTGGCCGCCGCCGGGGAGGTTGGATTTGGCGTCGAACGACGTGTCACTCGTCCTGCGCGTCACGCACGCCGGCCGCTCGATCCTGTTCCCCGGCGACATCGAAGACGGCGCGATGCGCGAGCTGCTTTCCGGCGATCCCGCCCGGCTGAAGTCCGACGTGCTCGTCGCGGCCCACCACGGCAGCAGCGAGTCGCTGACCCGCGAATTCGTCACGGCGGTCGACCCGGCCGTAATCGTCAGTTCGAACGACCGCTCGCTCTCGCGAAAGCAGGTTGATTTCGAGGGGTTGATCGGGCCGCGCCCGCTGCTGCGCACGCACGCGTCCGGCGCGATCACGCTGGACGTCGGCGCAGACGGTATGCTTGAAGTAACGCCGTGGGTTGGCGGTCAGGCGCGATCGTACGGTACTCCCCGGCCGATTCCGCCGCGCGGGCGAATGAGCGCGTCGATGCCGTAGCG
>JBKJRK010000572.1:0-8457 GCA_046593135.1 Tepidisphaeraceae bacterium
GCTTCGTGTCTTCGTGCCTTCGTGTTTCAATTCTTCTTTAACGCCGGCAGGTGCGAAGTCAGGTGATTGGCCAAGCCGATGATGCGGTCGAACTCGATCGTGTCGAACGGGCGGGTGGAAAAATCGACGACCATGCGCTGTCCGTGCAGGAGCAGGCCGACGTCGGGCGGGAGCAGGGCGGGGAGGGACGACTTGGCGATCGTGCGCGCCGCGGCGGAGTCGGCGCCGAAAATCACGAAACGCTCCGACGCGATCATCGACGGGAAACTCGCCAACTCGAACAATTCGAGCATCGACTCCGCGCTCGCGGCCGGACGCAGCGCGGTGGGGGGCCAGTTGGATTCGACATTGCGAATCAACACGTGCCACGTCTTCGGCTCGGGGACCGTTTCGCCGGGCGCGCCGCCGGGGGCGGCGTCGGGGTTCGGGGGCTGCATCTGGATGAGTTGCACCGGCTTGCTCGTCAGCCACAGCCTCACCGACGGCCTCGCTTTGGGCATGACCGAAAACGGCTCGGGGGGGACGCCGTCTTCGCGGATGGGGTGATAACGAAAGCCGTGCTGCCTGCCCCAGTCCGATAAGGCGACCCACGTGCGGTGTGAGGTCGCCCGGCGGACCAGCATCCAGAACGTGAGACAACTCAAGCTCAGCACCCCGAGCAGCGTTAGCAGTATCAGGAACGAGAACTCGACCTGCGATCCGGGCGGCATTCACGCATTGTAACGGACAACGCTCGCGAACAACCCGGCACGCGGTGTGCGATCGCATATCAGGCGGAACGGCGACCGGCCCGATAGGGATCACGCATGGCGGATTATTCCCAAATCGTCGCGGCGGTGCGGTCGCGATACGACATCCGCGTCCGCCGCTGGCGGAACAACATGACCGGCTGCGCGTGGCGGGTTTATTATCACGACGGGAAGGTCATCAACTGGATCGAAGCCCCGCGCCCCAAGACGCCGATCAGTCTCGCCATTTTTCTGCACGAAGTGGGCCACCACGTGATCGGCTTCGAGCGGTACCCGAAACGGTGCGAGGAGGAGTATCACGCGTGGAACTGGGCTTTGGGCGCCATGCGGAGCGCCGGCGTCAAGCCGGACGAAAAGGTCAATCGCCGTTTCGAGTTATCGATGCGCTATGCGGTCGACAAGGCCGTCCGCCGGGGGATCAAGATCCTGCCGCCGCCGCTGGAGCGCTTTTCCGCTCAGGCCGCATGATCCAGTCCACGAAGGGGCACGAAGAGGCACGAAGGAAAGCAGTAAAATGAAAGAATGAGGGCCGGATGTTTAAAACATCCGGCCCTCATTCTTTCTGAATTTCTTCGTGTCCCTTCGTGCCTATTCGTGGACAACAAGGAATTTTCGACGGAAATCTCCGTGGATCAGTCGGCCGACTCCCGCGCCTGGGCGAGGGCTTCGGTTTCTTCCGGCGTCCGCGACTTATCGCGGAGGACGCCGTCTTCCATCACCACGCGGATCTTGGCCAGCGCCTTGTTCTGGATCTGGCGGACCCGTTCCTTGGTAACGCCGATAATCGAGCCGACTTCTTCGAGCGTCATCGGGCTTTCTTCCACCTGCTGCCAGTTGAAGCGGCGGCGGATCACGGTTTCCTCGACGTTGCTGAGGTCGGCGAGATTGCGGTCGACGATCTGCTTCAACTCGTCGATGCAATCCTCTTCGACCATGTCGCGCTTGCGGTCCGACCAGTCGCTCTTTTCCATGTCGGGCTCGAACTCGACCGGGAAGCGCGTCCGGTGCCGGCTGGCCTTTTGGGCCGTCCGGCTGAACGCCTTGAGGATCGCGCGGCAGGCGTAGGTGCTGAACTTGAAGCCGCGGTCGACGTTGAATTTGTCGACGGCGCGGATCAGCGCCATGTTGCCTTCCGAGACGACCTCCGCGAAGTCCACGTCGCCCAGCCGCGTCCGCTTGGCCATCGCCAGTACCAGCGCGAGGTTGGTGCGGACGAGGTATTCGCGGAAGTGCTCAAACTTGCGGTGCCACTCGAGAAAGTTCTCGGCGGCGTCCCGGGTCAGGCCGTCGCGCTTGATTTCCTTCTGAAGCCGGGTGAGCCGCCGCTTGCAAAAATTGAAGCGGAGGAACATCAGCTTCTCTTCGCCGCCCTTCATCAGTTGCGGCGCGTGCGACATCGTCTGCTCGATGGCTTCGTCGCGCGTGGGCTGGTACCAACTGGTCAGTGGAAGGGCTGGTTCCTGCCCGTCGCGTTCCTCGAAGGCAAACAAAGACTTCTCGAGGTTACGCTGCCGGAACACCGGGCTGTCCATGAAAGCGTAGTTTTCTTCGAGCAGAACCTCGACTTTTTGGCGCATCACCCGTGGAATCGCTGTCGAGCGACGTGCGGGCTTCTGGATCGGAGTCATGGTGGCCATCTATGGCCTCACTTTCTGTCTAACCTCTACACACTAACTGGAAAGACGTCAGAAGTATTTTACAAGTAAACTATTTTCCTGGAAATACTATGCCCCCCCCGCCCCGTGGGTGTTCACGTCTTAAGTACGCAATGGGTCATTGTTTATAAGTCATCCACCGACGGCTAAAAAGTTGCACGCTGAATTGGACACTTGTGCAAAACGACATTGTGTCACAGTGCCAATGCCGACGCGGGAGAATAGCCGCACTGTGCAACACATGTACCAACAGGTTAAATTTCATTGCTGTCAGAGCACGCCCCACGTTATCTAAGACGCCGCTACTCAGGAAACGTTTCAATGGCAAAGCTTTGCTTCGGCGGAAGTTTTAACCCAATTCATTTAGGCCATTTGATCTGCGCGCGTCGAGCGGCCGAAGGTTTCGGCTTTGAGTCGGTCGTTCTGATCCCCAGCGCGCAGCCGCCGCACAAGCCGGATTCGGCGGATCTGGCGAGCGTTGCGCATCGCGTGAGGATGTGCCAACTTGCCTTGAAAGAAGGCAGCGGCTTTGAACTCAACGACTTAGAAACGCAACGGGCGGGTCCAAGCTACACCATTGACACCGCCCGCGAATGGGCCCGACGCGGGTGGGGGCGGATGGCCTGCCTCATCGGGGCGGACATGCTCCGATCGCTGCCAAGCTGGCATGAACCCGACGCCCTTCTCGAAGAAGTGGATTTCGTCGTCATGGCCCGCGCGGGATGGTCGTTTGATTGGGAGACGCTTCCGCCTCCCTATCGCAAGCTTCGTGAGCGCGTCGTCGCGACGCCTTTGATCGAAATCTGTGCGACAGACATCCGCAGGCGAGTCGCCCAAGGGTTGGCGATCGATTTTTTAACCCCTGCTCCAGTCGTGCAATACATTCATGAAGCGGGCTTGTATCGACCCAACAAATCGGGATAACCATCTCTTACCCGATTCTAAGACCAGACGAGTCGCCGCCGAAACGCCGCGTTGACCGCCGCTTGCGGTTTCGCAATCCGCAGGGCGCATTGCGATCCGGAGGAGCCCACCGGTGCGAGCACGGCGGCGTTTCGAGGTCGCGATTACCGGGCCCCCTGTAGCCTGTGCAGACCCGGCTTGCCCGGCTTTGTCCGACTCGCCAAAATGCCCGGCCCTGCATGCTCAACGCGTACGACATCGCTTACGGACTGGGTTTGGGTTTGGCCGCCCCGGTCTGGTTGGTTCTTCCCAGGGCCCGCCGAAAGGTGCTGAAGGCGTTGGGGCAGCGAATGGGGAATGTCACGCCGCGTGAGGGTTCGACGTCCGCGGTGATGATCCATGCCGTCAGCCTGGGCGAGATGAATGCTACGCGGGCGATGGTCGCCAAGCTCCGTGAAGCGCGGGGGGAGGCCGGCGTGCAGTTCATCATCTCGACGACCACCGAAACCGGCTTCAACCGCGGTGTTGAACTCTACGGCTCCGCGCCCGACTGCCGTCTGATCCGCTACCCGCTCGATTTCACGCCCGCCGTCGCGCGGGTGCTGGACGGTTTAAGGCCGAGCGTAGTTGTCCTCATGGAACTCGAAGTCTGGCCGAACCTCATGCGGCAGTGTGAGAAGCGGCGGATTCCCGTGCTGCTCGTCAACGGCCGGCTCACCGCTTCCAGCTACCGCCACTACCGGTGGGCCAAGCCGCTGACGCGTGCGATGTTCCGCCGGCTCACGCTCGTGTGCGCCCAGGACCACGCGTACGCCGACCGGTTCATCGCCCTCGGCGCGATTCCGGATCGCGTGCGCGTGACGGGAACGATGAAGTTCGACAACGCCCAAATTGCCGAGCAGATCCACGGCGCCGACGCCGTCGCCCAAGCAGTGAACCTTCGTCCCGGCGACGAAAAAATCTGGGTCTGCGGGTCTACCGGCCCCGGCGAAGAACAAATCATCCTCAACGCCTACCGCGCCCTGCTCGCGACTCATCCCACGCTCCGCCTCGCCATCATCCCCCGGCACCCCGAACGCTTCGACGAAGTCGCCACGCTTATCGAGTCCGCCGGCTTCCCGCTCACCCGTCGATCTGCCGCATCTCATTCATCATTCATCATTCGTCATTCAGCATTTCCTTCGGTCGTCCTCGGCGACACGATGGGCGAGCTGCGAAAATTCTACAGCCTCGCCGACGTCGTCCTCGTCGGCCGGACGCTCGTCGACCTCGGCCCGCGCCAGCACGGCAGCGACATGATCGAGCCCGCGGCCCTCGCCAAACCGGTGTTGGTGGGACGGTACACGGGGAACTTTACGGAAGTCATGAATCTGTTTCGTGGCGCAGATGCGATGGAAGAGGTGAATGCTCCTTCGGATCTCCCGAGCGTGGTCGAACGACTGCTAAATAACGAAGACGCCGCGACCGCAATGGGCCGCCGGGCGCAGGACGTTGTGCGTTCGCAACAGGGCGCAACGGACCGGCACGTTGAAATGATCCTCGAGCGTCTCCCGGCCCATGCCCACGCATAAGGGTCACGCTAAATAGGCGACCGCGATTTTGACACGCCACCCGATCAAACTCGGCCCTACGGCCCGCCGGTGACCAGCAACGAATGTTTCAGAATCGTGCGCCTCTATTTTTATTTCGAGCAAGTTCACCAGCCGTATCGGGGGGTATCGGTGTGTGTCAGCCCGGCTGACCGGCCGCTTGCGGTGCGCAGACTGAAACGCGCACTCCGGTCTGCGAAACTGCAAGCGCGATCGGAGGTCCGGTAAACTTGCTCTCTAGCGCGAATCATTTCAAACGTCTTCTCCCGCCTCGCTTCCTCGGTAGAACAAGCCCTTTACGCTCGGTCGGCTGAGCAATACGAGCAATAACAGAGCGTGGAGAAATTCGGGGAATCGCCACGTGAGGGCGATCGTAACTCCTGTCTGCTGCCCGCGGCCGAAGCGCGTGGGAGCGGCTTCGATCAGTCCCGCAACGTTCAACCCCGTAACAAGCACGACGCTCGCCAGCGTGACCCATGCGACTGTGTAAGCGGCGAAGCGGAGTTTGGCGCCAAAATTAAGCACGAGAATGCCCCAGGCAATCCACGCGACCCCGGCCATTCCGACCAACACGTCCAAGGCGCTCCGTAAGGGGGCGAGAGAGGTCGTCAGGGTCGGCGGCGCGCCCACGATTCCCACGCTTCTCCGCGTGCGGGCGCCTTGAAATGTGTTCAGCATCGCCTCGATGCTGCTGAACACTTCCGTCGATCGCAGCACATAAATCGCAATGCCGATGGCAGCCACCACGTGGACGAGCATCCGCAGGTCGCGTTCGGCTTGGCGATCGTGATCGATCTCGCTGGAGAATGCGGCAGGCCGACCCGGCGGCGCGAGCCGGGCAAATGAAAGCGATGGAGTCGACGGCACAACGGGTAATGGCGGCGGAACAGCCCCCGCCGAAACGTGCCCCGCATCTCCCGCAACGGGAGCCGTGGACGCACCCGGCAACGGGGGTGGCGACGGCGGGGCAACAAACCCGGCGAGCGGGATGGCGGCATTCAACTCGACGGCAAAGCCGCGGGCCATGCGGCGGCGTCTGCGCTCGCCGGCGGTCTCGAACTCGCCGCGCCCTTTCCGCACGTCGTTGACGACGACGCCGCACGTGATCGTGCTCAGCGCATACAACCCCGCTGTTGCGACGCCACTGACCATCGGCGACGCCAAGGCGATGTAGCTCGCCGCGACCGAGAGGGTCATGCACACCGCCAAAACGAACCGGATTTTCCGGAGGTTGTCCTCAATGGCGCCGGCGGTCGTGCTGCCCGATTGGAACTGGAGTCGCAGACTGTAGAACGCGAGCAACAGAAGCAGGCCGCACGCGAGGAGCGGGAAGAGGACGGATGCCCATCCCTCGGCCCCTCCAATCACCATGGCGCTGACGACGTAAGTGGAGGAAATGACGAACGGCCAGAGCGTAACGATGCCGCAAAGCAGTCCCAGGACCGATCCGACGACCGCAATCCGCGGCAGCCGGGCCTGCACACGCATCCGGCTCGCCAACGCCGCGGCTTCTTCCGAGGACATTGGAGCCGTCGCGGCGAGCGGGATTGCAGACGCCGGCAGGTCTGTCTGGGTCACGCGTTCCCCCGCCTCGCTCAATGCGGCAATTTACACGCGCCAGTGCGCCCGGGCCGTCGCTAACCGGCAACGGATGTTCCAGAATCGTGCGCCTTTATTTAGCTCGGCGGCAGCGAGACGCCCGACGGCGCGTTGAGGCTGCGCACGCGTTTCACGTTCGAACTCTCGCCGCCGGAAGCAACGGCGTCTCGGGCCGTCTGCGCCCCGCGGGCCATGGCGATGACGCCGGTGCGGGCGAGCTCCTTGATGCCGTGGTCTTTCATCAGGTCGATGAACGCCTCGATCTTTTCCTCGGTGCCCGCCAGCTCAACGATCACGCTCTCACGGCTCACGTCGACCACCTTGCCGCGGAACAGCTCGACGGTCTCGATGACGTCGTTGCGCGTTTCGCGCGTCACGTTCACGGTGATGAGGGCCAGGTCGCGCTCGATGTAAGCCGATCCCTGGAAGTTGTTGATGCTCACGACCGGCACGAGCTTGGCGAGCTGCCGGCGGACCTGCTCGAGCGTGTTCTCGTCGGCGATGACGACGATCGTCATCCGCGAGAGACCCGGGTCCTCCGTCCGCCCGACCACCAGCGAGTCGATGTTAAACCCGCGCGCCGAAAACATGTTGGCCACCCCGGCCAAAACGCCCGGCTCGTTCATCACCAACGCCGAAATCACATGACGCATGAAAGCTCCTGCAGATCGAACGCAGGAGTGTACGGGAAGACGTGATCTGCTGAAAGTCTGCGACCGCTACGCCGCCTTAGGCACAACCCCGACCGCGTCGCCGCCGCTGTCGTGTGAGTTCGTGCCCCGCACGCGATTCACGCCGTCAAGGGCGGCGACTTTGTAACATTCCGCGAGCGTCGGGTAGTTGAAGACGGTCTCGATGAAGTAGTCGATCGGCATGCCCGCGGCCATGACGGTTTGGCCGATGTGAATCAGCTCCGTCGCGCCGGTGCCGATGGCGTGGACGCCGAGCAGGCGGCGGCTTAAGGGATGGAACAGCAGTTTGAGCAGGCCGTGCGGGTCGCCGATGAGCAGGCCCCGGGCAGTTTCGCGGTAGCGGGCCAAGCCGACTTCGTACGGCGTGCCCGCCGCGGTCAGCGACTGCTCGGTTTGCCCGACCATGCTGATCTCGGGAATCGTGTAGATGCCGTAGGGGAACAATGTGGACGGAGCCTCCGCGAGCTGCCGGAACATGTGGCACGTCGCCATCCGGCCCTGCTCCATGCTGGTCGACGCCAGCGCGGGAAAGCCGATCACGTCGCCGGCCGCATAAATGTGTGGAACGGCCGTCTGGTAGACCTCGTTGACCTTCAACCGCCCGCGGGTGTCGGCTTCGATGCCGGCGGCGGGAAGGTTCAAGTTCGCGGTCGCGCCCTGACGTCCGATGGCGTACAACAAGGTTTGGGCGCGCAAAACCTTGTTGCTCTGCAGCGACGCCTCGACGAGGTCGCCGTTCAAAACGATGTTCGCGACCGATTCCCCAAGGCGCAGGCGGATGCCCATGTCGCGCATGCGAAATTGCAGGCTCTCGGCCAGTTCGTCGTCGACGAATTCCAGCAGCTTGGGCCGCGTATCGACCAGCGTGACGCGGACGCCGACCGCCGCCAGCATGCAGGCGTATTCGACCCCGATCACACCGCCCCCGACAATGATCATGCTCCGCGGCAATTCGGCTAGCTCGATCAGCTCGTTGCTGTCGATGACGCGGTCCTTGGTAAATGGCACATTCGCCGGGCGGGCCGGCTCGGTGCCGACGGCGATCATCACGTGCGCCCCGCGCAGCTCGACCGTTTCGTGCGTCAGCGCCGAGGCTTCACTAGGCGACAAACTGGTCCGGTCGCGGTCGAGGCGAACGGTGTGCGGGTCGACGAAGCTGGCCGTCCCGAAGAACAGCGCCACGCCGTTGCGGGCCATCTGATGGCGGATGACGTCCACTTCGGTCCGGACGACCTGCCGGCAGCGGTACAGCAGGTCGGACATCGTGATG
>JBKJRK010000411.1:0-3682 GCA_046593135.1 Tepidisphaeraceae bacterium
TTTTGTGAGGGTGAGATGTTCATCAAATCGACTGTCGTTTCCGCGATCAGCGTCGCCTGCTGTGCGGCCGTGGCCCACGGCGGCGCGATGACACTGGTCAGCAACATTTCCGCCAACCAGGCGGGCGGTACGAGCGCCGGCGAGATTGTGTCGTTCGACCCGGGGACGAACCGTTTATTCGTCACCAGCTCCGGCGGAAGCGTTCACCGTATCAACATCTTCGGCGCGGCCGACCCGGCGGCGACGACGACAATCGGAACCGTCGACTTTTCCGGCGAATTCGGAGGCGGCGTTCTCTCCCTGACCAGCGTAAAGGCCGACCCGCTCGGTCGATTCGGCGTGGCGACGATCGTCCCCACGGCCAACACCACCACGGCCGGCAAAGTCGGATTCTTCAACCTGGCCACCGGCGCGGTAATCGGCACGTCGGACGTCGGATTTCATCCCGACAGCGTCACGTTTTCCGCCGACGGGTCGAAGCTGATTGTGGTCAATGAAGGCGAGTTCAACGCGAGTTCGCCCACCAACGCCCCCGGTTCAATTTCCGTGATCGACGTCGGCGGGATCAACTCCGGCAACGTCGGCGCCCTGCCGAGCCTGCCGGTGACGACCCGGGACTTCTCCGCGCCCAATCTGGGAGCGGGCGTCTCGCTAAACGGCCTGCGCAATAACCAACTCGCCGCCGTCGGAACGACGGGCGTGTTCATCAACTCCGTGCCGAACTTCACTTACGCCAACGACAGCGACGCCAACACCGCCAACGTCAACGTGGTAGAACCCGAATACGCCACCGTTTCGGGCAACAAAGTGTTCGTCTCGCTCCAGGAAGCCAACGCCATCGCGGAGTTCGATCTCACGAGCAGCACGTGGACGGGCATTTCCAAACTCGGAACGATGGCGCAGACCATCGACGCCAATGACACGGGAAGCCCGGCGGTCAACATCACCCAGATCGTCAAAGGCATGCCGGTGCCCGATACGCTCGCGAGCTACGTCGTCGCCGGCAAGACGTATGTCGTCACGGCCAACGAAGGCGACGCCCGCGTAGACGACCGCGACGTCAGCCGTTTCGGCGACGTCAGCGGCAACGACAATATGAACCCGCTTGTCGATACGAACGGCCCGTCCAACTTGCTGAATACAACGACCAATGCCAACAACGGCGTCCGCGCCGACAGCGCCCTTGGACGCCTAAACATCTCGCGCATTGACGGCGACACCGACGCGGACGGCAAGATCGATGACATCCGCATGCTCGGCACGCGCAGCATGAGCATCTGGGAAAAGCAGCCCGACGGCAGTCTCCTCCGCGTCGCCGACACGGGCTCGTACTTCGAAGAATTCATTCGCGACAACGACCTGGCCGGATGGGTCGATAGCCGCAGCGACGACAAAGGCCCCGAACCCGAAGGGTTGACGATCGGGGAAATCGACGGCCGAACGTTTGCGTTCATCGGGATGGAACGCACCAACGGCATTTTCATGTTCGACATCACCAACCCGCTTCTTCCGCCGGAGTTCGTCGATTTCCTCCGGATCGACACGGGCAGCATTCCACTCCGTCCCGAGGGATTCGATTTCGTGCCCGCGGCCAACAGTCCCACCGGGGAAAACCTTCTGGTGGTCGGATTTGAGGGCGACGGGACGTCCGTCAGCGAACGCGTTGCTTTTATCACCGTCGTGCCGGAGCCGACGGGCTTGGCGCTCGTCGGCCTCGGCGGGGTCGCGCTGCTCGCGCGTCGCCGTCGGAGTGTCGCCGCTTAGCTAATGCGTGGCCGGCGTATCTCGGGTGGCCGGGACATGTTGTTATTGGCGGTGTCGGCTGCGGATGGCGGCGTCGAGGAGGATCAGGGGTCGGTCTCCCTGTTGGCGAAGCGTGGCGGTAAGGCCGGCGGGGATGCAGAAATGGTCGTGGACTTTGATGTGACGCTCCACGCCGGCCATTGAGACCGTCCCGGCACCGGCGACAACAGACGCGGCGAGGAACGTGTCGGCTGACAAGCGGAAATCGCGCGGGGTCACGCGTGTGATCGACAACTCGAGGCCGCCGCTGCCGTTGCGGTCGGTCACGGTGGCGGGAATCAGCGTCCACCGCCGGGCGGCGGCGGATCGGGCGGCGGCGGCGATCTCGCGCTCGAGGTGGATGGTCTGATTAAACGGGGGGCCGTCGCGCCGGACGACCGTCAACTCCGCCAAATCCGCGGGTTGCGATTCGACATCCAGGAACACGCCCCAACCGCCGTGCTTCAGCGATCCGAAAATAAATGGCACGTGGTGCGACATCTCGCTGGCGTTGGTGTATCCGTGTCGTGTGGTGGGCGGGATGGGCATGGCGTAGCCTTCGGTCACTTTCGCAGCGAAGTCGCCGAGCACGGTGTAGCCTTGGATCGGGCCGTAACCGAAGTGAATCTCCACGCCATTTTGGTGACAGTGGTACGGGACGTCCGAGCGTGCGCCGCCGAGGTACGCAAGGTTCCAGGAGTGGTGCTCGCCGTAAACCAGGGGCACGATCGTGATGCCCAAGGCCGGCACGACAAAGCTTGCCTGCTGCGGCGCGTGCGTGTCGCGGGTGAGGTGGATGGCGTTGCCCGCCGTGATTTCGGCCATCGACTGCTCGAAGTGCCCGAGAATATCTGCCAGCACTGCGTCGCCGGAGACCTCGACGGCGGTTCGCAGGGCGTGCTCGACGCGTTGGACGCCGCGGTGGTAGCGATAAAAAGTGGAGAGCAGCGCGCGAAAATCTTCCGGCACCGGCTCCATTCCCTGGTCCGCGAGATCCTGGAGCGTCTCAACCGCGCGTAAGTGGTGTGCGGCCGAGAGCGGGTTAGCGGCCGGGTGGGCAAGGACGGCCAGGCGTGTCGCGTGGAAGGCGCCGATCGTGTGAAGCCGGAACGCGTAGCTGTACAAGCGGGCGCGAGCGACGTCGTCGGCTTCAACGCCTTCGGAGGAGCGGCCCTTCTCGTGGCACCGGGCCGCCTTCTCGACCAGTGCTTTGTAGATCGGATGAAAGTTCTGAGCGTTCAAGACGGTCTGGCCTCTGCTCGCAACTCGGTGATAAAACGGTCAGTAACCGAGTCGACCGTATCGTACTGCGGCGTCCATCCCCACTCGCGGCGGGCGGCCCCGTCGTCAATCACGGCCGGCCAACTCGCGATGAGGCGTGCCGTCGGGGGATCGGGTGCGAAGTCGAAGCGTGTGCCCGGCACCCGAGCGGAGATGGCGCGGGCGATCCCTTCCGCGGAGATGGACAGGCCATGAACGTTGTACGCCGGCTGGGTGAGGCGGTCGCGCGGCGCTTCGAGAAGCTGCACGATCGCGCGCAGGACGTCCGGCACGTAGACCGCCGACACTTCGGGCTCCGGAAAAACTTTGAACGTGTAGGCGCCGGCGTGGACCGCCTCGACGAACGCGTGGCTGGCAAAAGCGCTGGCCGCGCCGGCGGGGGCGTGACGCGAGATGACGACCGGCAGCCGCAGGCAGCGGAAATCGAGCCCGTGGCGTTGGGCGTAATAAAATCCAAGCCGCTCGCACGCGACTTTGGTTACGCCGTATAGGCTTTCCGGCCACTGCGGTTGGGCCTCCGGCAACCGGCTGGGCAGAGTCCCGCCGTAGGTGGCGAGGGAGCTGGGGAACAAGAGTTTGCTCACACCGTTGTGGACCGCTGCCTCGAAGAGAGCGAACG
>JBKJRK010000032.1:0-4603 GCA_046593135.1 Tepidisphaeraceae bacterium
TTCCTTCTTCCAGATCGGCACCTCGGCCTTTAGCGTGTCGATGATCCACCGGCACGCCTCAAACGCTTCGCCACGGTGCGGCGTCGCGATGGCGATAATCACTGAGGGCCGGGCAACGTCGACCCTTCCGACGCGGTGAAGAATGGCCATTCGTGCGATCGGCCAGCGGTGCCGGGCTCGCGCGGCGAGGTCTTTCATCTGCTTCAGCGCCATGGCGGGATAGGCTTCGTAGTCGAGTGCGACGAGCTGCCTCCCGTCGGCGTGAGTCTCAGCCCGGGTCGTGCCGAGAAAGACGTCGATCCCCCCCGCCGCCGGCGCGCTGATAAATTCGACGACCGGCCCGAGGTCGATCGGCTCTTCATGCAGTTGCACCCAGTCAGAAATGTCCATAGCGATATGACTCTAACGCGGCTCTTCAGTCCCGCCCCCCGCTGACCGGCGGAATGAATGCCAGCTCATCCCCTTCATTTAGCGGCGTGTTCGCCTTGGCGTACGTCTCGTTGACGGCAAACGCGATACGTCCGAGATACGGAACCAATTCAACAACCTTCTCCCCCGCCGCCGTCACCGCGTCGGCGACCGTTGCGCCGGGTCGAAGGTGCACGATCAACTCGGACGCGCCGGCCCGTTCGCGGAGGATGGCGAAGAGTTTGATACGAACGCGCATGGCCTAAGGATGAGGCACAGACCCCGCCGGCGGCTCGAAGCCGACGACGGCGATCTTGTAGCGGTCGGCCAGTTCCAGAACCTTTTGCCGCTCCAGCATGACCGTTTTTCCGGCCTCCAGGACGAGGCACCCCGCCCGGGCGGCGGCGAGTTTCTCGATCGTGGTCGTGCCGATCGTGGGGACGTCGACACGCATGTCCTGGTGGGTGTTGGACACCTTGATGCACGTCCACCCCCCGACGGGACAAAGGCGACCGGCACGCTCGATCATCGCGTCGGTGCCTTCGACGGCTTCGACCGCGACGACGTCGTTGTCGATGACCGCGATCGACTGGCCGATGTCGAGCCGGCTGACGGTCTGGCAGATCGCCCAGCCGAAGCGAATGTCTTTCCACTGCGACTCGGTCGGCTGGCGGCGCGTGAGCACGCCGGGTGCGACGACGTGCTCCGGACAGTATTGCGTCGAGTCGATCAACTGAATGCCTGACAGTCCGAGTTCTTCGACGACCAGCCCGAGCAGCGAGCTCGGTCGGCGATCGGTGCGCGCCTGCCACAGCAGTTTCGCGCCGCGCCAATCGGGAATATACCTGAAGTACCGCCAGCGGTCGTAGATTCGTCCTTTTGCGACGCGGCCGACCATGATCGCTTCGCGCACCCCGGCCTTGCGGAGCACGCGTGCCCATTGTCCGACGCGGAGGACGCCGACCTTATGAAATTCATCGCACTCGCCGCGTAGATCGTCCCACGCGAAGCCCGAGAATGCCGCGCACACGACGCGCCGCCCCGCCGCCCGAGCGCCGCGCGCGACCAGGAGCGGAAAGACGCCTTCACCGGCGATCAGTCCGAGGGGAACCATGTTGTACGTATCGTATCAGCGGAGACGGGCCACGGCACGCCGTGGGCGCGAGAGGAAAAAAGAGGATAGAGAATAGAAGATAGAGGAGAGCGATAGCTTGGCCCATTCATCGCTATATTTTATCCTCCCCCCACTCACTTGGCTGTTTCGTCTCGCCGGCCTAACTGCCCGTTGCGGCGCATGCCGAGCAGGCAGGAGGCCACGAACAACGGCATGGCGCCGATCGCCAGCGCGATGTCAGGCTTGAACACGCCGGACGCCAGCGCAGCGCATCCGAGCGCCATGGACGAAAGGATCATCAACTCCGTTCGAGTCGGCAGCAAACGCTTCATACGGCGGTCCCTGGTTATGGACGCGAAATCGGTCCTAACTGTTGATCTGGAGCGAAAACCCACGTTGCCCGTTGCGTAAAAACGGGAATAGCTCGTCCGTGAGCAGGATTCCATCGCTTTTTTGACGCAGCCGGGGGTTTTCAGAATTACGCCCGAGCCCGGCGGGAGGTTCTCCCCCGGCCGAATTGACACCGCCGCACTGCACCATTAGCTTTCGCAACCTCGTCAATCAGCCCCAAATTTTGCCCCGATTCACAAGGACCGCGACATGCCGACCTTCAAAGACGTAACCCCACCCGCCAACGGCCAGACGATCTCCATCGCCGGCGGCAAATTGACGGTGCCCGACCGCCCGATCCTGCCTTTCATCGAAGGCGACGGCACCGGCCGGGACATCTGGCGGGCCAGCGTCCGCGTTTTCGACGCCGCAGTTCTGAAAGCCTACGGCGGCAAACGCAAGGTTGAATGGATGGAGGTCTACGCCGGCCAGAAGGCGTTCGACAAATTCAACAACTGGCTCCCTGACGACACGGTCGAAGCGTTCAAACATTACCTCGTGGGCATCAAGGGCCCGCTGACCACGCCCGTCGGCGGCGGCATCCGCTCGCTGAACGTTGCGCTGCGGCAGATGCTCGACCTCTACGTCTGTTTGCGCCCAGTACAATACTTCGCCGGCGTCCCCTCCCCGGTTAAGCATCCGGAAAAAGTGAGCATGACGATCTTCCGCGAGAATACGGAAGACATCTACGCCGGCATTGAGTACGCGGCAGGCACCGCCGAAAGCCGGAAGATCCTCGACTTCCTGCAGCAGAACTTCCCAAAGGAATTCAAGAAAATCCGCTTCGGCACGAAGGAAGCGGCGCAAGGCTGGCAGAAGCAGCTCGAGGGAATCGGCGCCCCGAAGCGCGAGGTAGACGTGCAAGTCGGCATCGGCTTCAAGCCGGTCAGCTACCTCGGCACCGAGCGGCTCGTGCACAGTGCGATCGGCCACGCGATCAAGCACAACCGCAAGAGCGTCACGCTCGTCCACAAAGGCAACATCATGAAGTTCACGGAAGGCGCCTTCCGGGACTGGGGCTACCAAGTCGCCAGGGAATTTTACGGCGCCGTCGAAATCGACGGCGGCCCGTGGTGCAAGATCCCCGAAGGCAAGCCCGGCACCGGCATCGTCATCAAGGACGCCATCGCCGACATCACCCTCCAACAGGTGCTGACGCGCCCCGAAGACTTCGACGTCATCGCCACCCTCAATCTCAACGGCGACTACCTGTCCGACGCCCTCGCAGCACAAGTCGGCGGAATCGGCATCGCCCCCGGCGGCAACATCAATTACATCACCGGCCACGCCGTCTTCGAGGCCACCCACGGTACCGCCCCGAAGTATGCCGACCAGGACGTCGTCAACCCCGGCAGCGTCATTCTCTCCGGCGTCATGATGTTCGAATACATGGGCTGGAAAGAAGTCGCCGACCTGATCGTCCACGGTTTAGAAAAAGCCATTGGAGCTAAAACCGTCACTTACGACTTCGCCCGCCAGATGGAAGGCGCGAAAAAGATCAAGTGCAGCGAGTTCGCCGGAGAAATGATCAATCACATGGGCTGAATCGAGGCGCGGCCGCATTCATTGGGCTTCGACGCTTCAGCCTGCTGTCCCCGTTTCAAGCTGCATAAAAGGCGCAACTGGAACGGCCTGCGCGTTTTCTCGGTTGACCCTTCCTCAAAGGCTCGATTGGGATCACATTCGGAGAGTTTCGGCGGACACTGTGGCGGGTGACGTGATATCATGGCAACTAGCCGTCAGCAGCAGCACGCGCCCTCCGTCGCGAGACAAGAGTTCGTCATGCGATCAATCCTTAGAAAAATTGTGCGTCATCTAGCGGTGAAGCACAACAGGGCCGTCGGACTGTGGGTCAAACTTTGCCGACCTTCGAGCGAGGAATTCGCCCTCTATCTAAAACGACATGGCCGCCTATACGCGATGGGCGAACGGTGCGCCGTGTCGCGCCATACGAAGTTCACAGACCCGGCGTACGTCCGCCTGGGGGATAACGTTCGCCTCGCCCGCTGCACGATCATCGGACACGACGGGTCGATCAACATGCTCCAAAACGCGTACGGCGTGCGGGTCGACCGGGTCGGCAAGACGGACATCCGGAGCAACGTGTTCGTCGGCGAGCAAGCCATTTTGTTGCCCGGCATTACGATCGGCCCGGATGCGATGGTGGCGGCGGGCTCCGTGGTGACGCGGGACGTGGCGCCCGGGGACATCGTCGCGGGCTCACCCGCCAAAACGATCGGCAAAGTCGCCGACTACGTCGCCCGGTTGGAACGCGAAACGGACGCAGTCCCCTGGGGGCATTTGATCCGCCAGCGCGAGGGCGGATTCGATTCCGCGATCGAGCCGGAACTTGTCCGGATGCGCATCGAGTATTTCTACGGGAGAGCCGCCGTCCCGGTACGTGAAGATCGTGGGCAAATGTCCGCCGTCCTGGCCGACGCCGCTCGTGCCGACGGGTCGGCCTAGGCGAAGACGGTCTTATGTCTATGGGAGCGTCAAGCAGGCCCCGGCGCTTCGTCCCAGCCGAATATGCGGTCGACGTTGGCCGTCGTCGCGCGGTCTAATTCTTCCGCGCTCATACCCTTCATCCGCGCCGCCGTTTCCGCAACGTAAACGACGAGCGCCGGCTCGTTGGTCTTCTGGCTGCGCTTCGGCTCGGGTGTGAGGTACGGCGCGTCAGTTTCCACCAGC
>JBKJRK010000039.1:0-3134 GCA_046593135.1 Tepidisphaeraceae bacterium
CACAACCAGCACGCCCGCGAACGCCGTCGCCATCCCCCAAATCCACCCGCCGTACCACGCCGAGAGCGCGACCGCCGCAAAATAGAGCGCGAACGGCACGCGATGAAAAAGGGGATCCCACAGCGCGAGTGTGACAGCGGTTGCCGCCGCGCACGACACCACAGAAAGGATTACGCGATGTTTCATCTACCACCGCCTCGCGGCACACACGGCCGGGCCCACAACCGTGGCAAATAATTCGGCAGACATGGGTACTTCGAAACGTACATCTTGAACCCGGACACCGTTGCCGCAGCGCGACCTTCTACACCTGCCGCAATCACGGCGTGATCTGGGTAATCTCTCGGCCGGCATTCTACGGTACTCGCAGGCCTCCGCCGCGGAAACGAACGCACACGTCGATCGCGCGTCCCCTCGGAAGTGTCTCAACGACGCAGAGTTATACCCGGCGTCTGGAACGTTTGTAACCTCTGATCTGGCGCGACGCCTGAATTGTTCAACGCGCGTGCCGTGATTAAGCTTGCCGCCGGGGAACTGCGGGGCACACATGAATACATTTGCCGTTGCGTTCAACTTTGAAACCAAAGAAGAGCGTGTTGTCGAGGTAAAAGAGGCCGCAGGCTTGTCGCGCGAAGGGCAGTTTTGCTGGGTCGACATCGACGTGGATTCAAACCGCGCCGACGCGGAGAAAGTCCTGCAAGACCTTGGCGTAAACAACCACGCCATCGAAGAAGCCCTCGGCCCGGACTCCGACGGCCGGCACGACCTGTACGACGATTGCCTGCACGTCGCCGTCACGGCGGTTCGCTTCGAGGACGACGCGCTCGCCCGCTCGCACGTCGACATGCTCATCGGCGAGGCTTTCATAGTCACCCTCCGCCGCGGGTCGGTCGATTTTGTCGAGCAGGTCCGCAAGCATTACCGGCAGGACTTCCGCAAGTTCGCCAAGACCGGCAGCTTCCTGATTTACGAGTACTGGGACGCCCTGGTCGAAAGCTACAAAAAGGCCATGCGCGCTTTCGAGGGCCACGCCGAGCGCGTGCAGGGCAAGATTTTCGAGACGGCCGACGACGCGATTTTCAGCGAGGTGTCGGACGTTACGCGCGACCTGCTGAGCTTCCGCAAAACAATGCTCGCGTCGCGCGAGGTGCTCAACGAGTTGTCGACCCGCCGCAGTTTGTTCGTGAGCGAAAGCACCCAGCCGTTCCTCGAGCGCATGGTCGGCACGCTCGAACGGCTCAGCGCCGACCTCTCCGTCGAGCGCGACATCCTCGCCGAGACGCTGAACCTCTACATGGGCATCGTCAGCCACCGCACCAACAAGGTGGTGAACCGCCTGACCGTCATCAGCATGGTCTTCCTCCCCCTGACGTTCCTCTGCGGCGTCTACGGCATGAACTTCGACACCGAAGCCGGGAACATGCCCGAACTCGGCTGGCGGCACGGATACACGGCGTTCTGGATCACGGCGATCGTCATGGCGGCTGTGCTGCTGTGGTTTATGAAGATGAAGAAGTGGTGGTAGGGGAAGAAAATGATGAGGTGAATAGATCGGGAAATGAAGATAGCGGCACTGCGGTTGATCCACCAACGACTGTAGGGCGGAATTGATTTGGCTGAAACTTTCACTTCATTCGGGTAAAATCTAGGTATGAGCGTTGAGACCCAGGAACTTCTGAGCATCTGCGAGCAATTGCGCCCCGCACAGCGCGCGGAGTTGGCTGACTTCGCTCGGTCTCTGCTCGCCAAGAACGGCGACCCGGGCCCGCAAGGTGCGACCGAGCGTTGGCTGGCGACGGCGCGGGGGGCGGCCAAGCCGGGCGTGACGACCGACCAGGTAATGGTCCTGACACGCGGTGAGCCGTGAACGGTTTTCTCGTCGACGCGAATGTGCTGCTGGACATCGCGACAGCCGACAGAGTGTGGATGCCGTGGTCGCAGGCGCAACTCGGCGCGGCAGCGGCAGGCGGAGCCGTTTTTATCAATCCGATCATCTTTGCAGAACTCGCGCCGGCGTTTGCGAGTGCGGGCGAGCTTGATCGCTGGCTCGACCCGACTGTGTTTCGCCGGGCTGCGCTGCCGTATGAGGCCGGGTGGGTGGCGGCGCAGGCATTCTTGAAGTATCGGCGCGGTGGTGGCGTCCGCAGCACGCCATTGCCGGACTTCTACATTGGCGCGCACGCGGAAGTCGAGAAACTATCGCTCATCACGCGGGACACGGCTCGGTATCGAACGTATTTCCCTGACGTTGCACTGATCTCGCCATGACGGCTTATAGGGCGCTTCGGTAAGAATGATCCGACTGCCGCGTGAAGCTGATCGTGCCTGGCGTTAGCCTGTCCGAAGGAATGAAAGATGAAAGGGCAGCGTGGCATGCAGCCCGTGAACGGTTCGCCGCTGAAGGCTTGGTTGGGCCAATGAGTCTAGTTAGAATATCGAACATGAAATCCATGATTCTCCTGGCGATGGCGGGATGTCTGGCCCTTTGCTTTGCGGGCTGCGACAAACCCGCCGCGCCCGCGCCCGCTGCGCCGGCGGCGGCCGAAGCGCCGGCCACCGTCGCACAGCCGGAAGTGCCGAGGTTTGAGCCGCAATACGCGGTGGCGATCGAGGAAAGCAAGACCGATCCCAAGCAATACGCCGTCACGTGGTCCGCGCGTGTGAACACCGGCGGCTGGGCGATGAAAACCGACAGCGTCCTGGTCGAAGAATACAACGGCATGATGGCCTGCCGGATTTGGGTGACACTCGAACAGCCGAACCCGTCGGCGACGGTGACCCAGGGTTTTGAAACCGTCGCCGGAAAGCATGACGCCGGCACGACGAAGATCGAGAGGGTTGAATTTTCGGTCCGGCGCAACGTCCAAGGCGTGAAATACGATTTCCCGGCCACCTATTCGGTGGTGAAGTCGATCAAGTATCCCTACTGAATCGAGCGGCAGCGTTATCCGGGTTCGTCCCCCCGCGGCGCGACCGCCGCCCCTGTGCGTCGCTCTATTTCCGTCTTACAATCCGCCCACGTCCGAACAAAAATCCTAGCAAGCCCGCATCGCAGGGGGGGCGAGGCGACCGACGCCATCGCGCAATCCTTCGTCGAATTGATCAGCTACGACTGGCGGCTGTACAAAGCCGAC
>JBKJRK010000066.1:0-2914 GCA_046593135.1 Tepidisphaeraceae bacterium
GCCTGCTGCGCCGCGCTCCCGGCGGGCCGACGCTCGTAATGCTGGCGCATCCGAAGTGCCCGTGCACCCGCGCGAGCATCGGCGAACTCGCGGAATTGCTGGCTCGATGTGGCGGCCGGCTCAAGACGTACGTTCTGTTCATCAAGCCGGATGGGGTCGCGCGAGACTGGGAAAAAACAGACCTTTGGCGCAGCGCGGCAGCTATCCCGGGAGTCGAGATCGTCTGCGACGAACACGGCGCCGAGGCCCGCCGTTTCGGCTCCGAGTCCTCGGGACAAACTCTGCTTTACGACGACCACGGCCGGCTGGTGTTCTCCGGGGGAATCACGGCTTCGCGGGGCCATTATGGGGATAACGAGGGGCTCACGGCCGTCGTGTCGCTCGTGAATAAAGCGTCGGCCGACGGGAATACGACACGGGTGTTCGGATGCCCCCTTTTCGCCGACGGGACGCAGCAGGCGCAGGAGGTGTGGCCATGACGGTCATAAACATTAGCCCGACAAGCTATGACTCGTTGGCCCGGCGCGCGGACGAGCTGTTTCGGCAGCAACAGCAGCTCAACTTCAAGCAAATCGATCGGCTGTTCGCCGTCCTCATGGGGGTTCAGTGGCTGGCGGGGATCGTTTTCGCCTGCCTTGTTTCGCCGCGACAGTGGGCGGGACAACACAGCGCCTGGCACCCGCACCTGTACGCCGCCATTTTTCTCGGCGCCGCCATCAGCGCCTTGCCGATCTGCCTGGCCGTTTGGAGGCCGGGGCGGTTCTCGACGCGAGCGGTGATTGCGGTCGCCCAGATGCTGTGGTCGGCGCTGTTAATTCACCTCACCGGTGGACGAATTGAGACTCACTTTCACGTGTTCGGCTCACTCGCCTTTCTCGCGTTCTACCGCGACTGGCGCGTCCTGGTGCCGGCAACAGTCGTCGTCGCCCTCGACCACCTGATTCGCGGGATTGTCCTTCCACAGTCCGTGTACGGTGTTATGACCGCAAGCCTCTGGCGGTCGATCGAGCACGCGTCATGGGTCATATTCGAGGACATCATTCTGGTGCTGTCGTGCCTGCGGGGCGTTCGGGAGATGCGGCTGGTCGCCGAGCGCGAGGCGGCGATCGGCGAGAGCGATGACCGGTTCCGGCTCATGGTGGACGGTGTGAGAGACTACGCGATCCTTATGCTGGACGCAGGGGGCAAGGTCGCAAACTGGAATTCCGGCTCAGAGCGCATCAAGGGGTACACGGCCGAAGAGATTCTGGGCCGCCATTTTTCCTGCTTCTATACGCCCGAGGACGTCGAGCATGGCAAGCCGCAGAAAGCGCTGGAGCGGGCGCGGACGGAAGGCCGCTTCGAGGAGGAGGGCGTGCGCGTCCGCAAGGACGGCACCCGGTTCAGTGCCAACGTCGTGATCGCCGCACTTCGCGACGAGCACAACGAGTTGGTCGGCTTCTCCAAAGTAACCCGGGACATCACGGAACGGCGACGCGCCGAAGAAGAACTGCGCCTGCAGAAGTCGCTGCTGGAATCCCAAAGCGAGGCGGCCATCGAGGGAATCCTCGTCGTCTCGATGGACGGCAAGATCCTGTCGTACAACCGGCGGTTCGTCGAGATGTGGGGGATTCCGACGGAAATACTTCGCCGAGGCTCTAACGCCGAGGCGTTGCAATCAATTCAGGACAAGCTCGCCCACCCGCAGGAATTCATGGCGCGGGTCGCGTACCTCAGCCAGAACCCCGACCAGGTCAGCCGCGAGGAAATCCGCCTCAACGACGGCCGCGTCTTTGATCGGTATTCGGCCCCGGTCAAGAACGCCGACGTCGGCTACTACGGACGCGTCTGGTTTTTCCAGGACATCACCGAGCGCAAGAATGCCGAGGCCGAACGCGAACAGCTACACGAGCGGCTGCTGGAGGCTTCTCGGCAGGCGGGGATGGCGGAAGTCGCGACCGGCGTGTTGCACAACGTCGGCAACGTCCTCAACAGCGTCAACGTCGCCGCCACGCTGGCGGCCGACAAGCTGCGCGGGTCGAAGGTGGGCAATTTCTCCCGCGCCGCCGCCATGCTGAACGCGCACTCGGACGACCTGGCCAACTTTGTGACCACTGACGAGAAAGGCAAGCAGCTCCCGGCCTACTTCGTCAAGCTGGCCGAGCACCTGGGCAAGGAACAGGAAGAGGTGCTCAACGAGCTGACGTCTCTTGCCAACAACATCGAGCACATCAAGCAGGTCGTCAACATGCAGCAGTCGTACGCGCGGGTCTCCGGGGTTACGGAGATGATCGCGGCGAAAGAACTTGTGGAAGAGGCCGTGCGACTGAACGCCGCGGCCTTTGACCGCCATCACATTCAGATCGTCCGCGAGTACGCGGAGCTCCCCGACCTGATGATTGACAAGCACAAGGCGCTGCAGATTCTGGTCAACCTGGTCAGCAACGTGAAGCACGCCCTCGACGGCAACGCGCTGACCGATCGGCTGGTCACCTTGCGAACCTTCCGCAGTGAAGCCGACCCACAGCGGGTGTGCATCGAGGTGATCGATAACGGGACCGGAATCACCGCCGAGAACCTGACGAACATTTTCTCCCACGGGTTCACGACGCGCAAAGACGGCCACGGTTTCGGGCTGCACAGCGCCGCGCTGGCCGCGAAAGCCATGGGCGGGGCACTGACCGTCAGCAGCCAAGGCCCCGGCAAGGGCGCCACATTCACCCTGGAACTGCCGCTGGCGCGCGCCGAGGCGGCGGCCCAATGAAACTGCAAACCAAATTCATGCTCGGAGTCAGCGTCGTACTGGTGGCCCTCACGGCCACCGGCGGATCGTTCCTGCACCGACACCAACACGCGCAGTTCATGCAGACGGTCACCGGGGACATGGAGAAGGTGCAGTCGTTCGTCGAAGCGACGCGGGCGTACGTAAAAGAGG
>JBKJRK010000087.1:0-3924 GCA_046593135.1 Tepidisphaeraceae bacterium
TTTTGTCGGCAGTTGATCCACACGGCACTCTGGGTAATGTCGCGTCGACTCGCTGTATACAACTGTTGTCTCAGCGCGCATCATTAAATAACTTTGCCCGTTCGCGCGAGTTAAAGCTGCTAAAACAACTGCGATGGGGCGACGACGGCCCGGAAAGTCGTGAGCAGGCCGCAGTGCGCGGCCCAACCCGCAAGACCAGAAAGCCGTGGAGGTGGTCGGCACCTGATTTCTTTTCACCAACTTTTCTTAAACGGGGCGTTATCTCACATGCCCGTCACCCGTAACGACCCATTTGTACGTCGTCAGGTCGTTGGCACCCATCGGGCCGCGGGCGTGGAGCTTGTCGGTGCTGATGCCGATTTCGGCGCCGAGTCCGTATTCGCCCCCGTCGGCGAAACGCGTGCTGGCGTTCACCATCACGCTGGCGGAATCGACCCGTTTCACGAACGTGTCGGCGGCCTTTGACGATTCGGTGAGGATGCCGTCGGTGTGATGGGAGCCGTGTTCGTTGATGTGATTGATCGCTTCTTCCAGGGAATCGACCACCTTCACACCGACGATGAAGCTCAAATACTCCTCGTCCCAGTCGGACGCGGTTGCGGCTTTGGCCGCGGGGTAGAGGGCCCGGGCGCGGTCGTCGGCCCGGATCTCGACGTTTTTGGCCGCAAGGTCTTCGCAGACCCGGGCGAGCAGCCGCGGGGCGGCGTCCTTGTGAAACAGCAGGTGCTCGACGGCGTTGCACACGGCGCCGCCGGGGTAGCTCGTCTTGGAATTCACGCAAACGTCGCGGACGGCTTGCCCCATGCCGTCGGTCGCGGCATCGATGTACAGGTGGCAATTGCCGTCGTAGTGCTTCAACACCGGCATCGTCGCGTCCTTCACGACGGCGGTGATCAGGCTCTTACCGCCGCGGGGAATGACAAGGTCGATGTAACGGTCGAGCTTCAGCAGATGGGGGACGAGCGCCCGGTCGGTCGATTCCACCAGTTGCACCGCGGCGGGGTCGATGCCTGATTCCCTTAATGATTCTGCCACAATTGCCGCGATCGCTCGGTTGGAGTGAAACGATTCCTTGCCGCCGCGAAGGATGACGGCGTTGCCGCTCTTGAGGCACAGGGCTGCGGCGTCGCTCGTGACGTTGGGCCGGCTTTCGTAGAAGAACAGGACGACGCCGAGCGGCACGCGCGTCTTCTGGATGCGCAAGCCGTTGGGACGGACGTAGCCTTCGATGATCTGCCCGACCGCATCGACCTGTCCGGCGATCTGCTCGACGCCCTCGGCCATCGAACTGACGCGCTTCTCGGAGAGCTTGAGGCGTTCAATCAGGGCCGGCTGGAGGTCCGACTTTGTTGCCGCTTCGACGTCAAGGGTATTTGCTTCGATTAACGCGTCTTTTCGCGCGCGAAGGGCGGCGGCCATGCGGTGCAAGGCGGCGGTTTTGGCCGCGCCGGTCAGGGTGGCTAGCTGCCCCGCGGCCCGCCGGGCGCCGCGGCCGAGACCTTCTACATATCCAGTCACGTCTTCCATGCCCCGATTCTAAATAGGCGCGCACGATTCTGAAACACCCGGTTGCCGGTTAGCGGCGGCCCGCAGGGCCGAGTTCGCCCCGGCGTGTTTCAGAATCGCGGTCCCAATTTTGACCAGGAATGCCGACGCCGACAGACTGCGTAAGGCGTGATGCAACATTGCCAAGGCAGCGACGAGTCGGCTCGGAACGCACCGGAGACGCGGACGCCGGGGAGGAAAGGCTGCAAAGCGATGCGCGACGCATCCGCATTTGCGTCGCCCAACCACTCGTTACAGGCCACTCGTTTCTTCAAGCCCCTTTTCGACTTTCACTTCGACCGTCGGTGGTTTGCCGGGCAGAATGGGGACCCCGTCGACGGATTTCACTTTCACACCGGCCGGCAAAACAAACCAGACTTCTTTTTGTAAGGATTCGGCCCCGACGTCGGAGCTAACAACCGTAAAGTATGCCTTAACGTTGGCCGCGACGTTCTTTTCGATCTCGGCGATGGCTTCCGCCGGCCCCGTGACCACCACGTTAAACAGCGAGTACTTTTCCTGTGTGATTTTCAGGCCCGTAAGCGTCTTGGTGGCGCCACTGACGTCGAGGGGGAGGGTGTCGATGGGGTGTGACTTGTCCACCTCGCGCACGACTGCCGAAACCGAAACCGTTTCGGGCTCGATCTTGCTGACGTCTTCCGGGTTGGTTTTTTCTAAAATCACGCGCACGCCCGGCACATTTGACTTCGGGCCCGACGACTGCCTGGCAATGGGGGTGAGGTCGGCATGGGCCGTGATCTGGCGGCCTACCAGATCAAGGGCCGTCTTCGACATCCGGACTTTGACCGTCGGCGGGTTGAACACGACCTGTTCAAACCGTGACTTGTCTTCGTCGCGGATCTCGACGGGGACAATCACCTCTTCGACTGCATTAACAATCACAGAAACGAGCGGCGGTTGGCTGCTCTTCATCAAAACGCCGTCGAAACGCGCGTCGCCCTTGATCAGCGAGGGCAGTGGGATCTGACGCGTGCCTTCCTTGAGATTCGGATCGACCTCGAATCGGACAGATCGGGCGCTGAGTTCATTGCTTAACTGCTCAAGCCGGGCGCGGGGTCCGAGCAATTCCGCAGAGACGTACCCGTCGGAAGGATCGCTCAAGCGAACGATCATGTTGGAGTTGCTCGTGTGCGTTTCCACCGGAAACCGCACGACTCGCGTAATCTGCTGTTCCTGTTCGGCATAGACCCAGATCAAGAGGGTCAGCGGCGCGACCCACGCCAGTTGTTTCAGCCCGGAAGCCAGTTGCTCACGGGAAAACGTCTCGCGCATCCACCGCCGGGCCGAAATCGCCAGTCTCTGCCATTTGCCTGGCATCGCCGGGGCGTGCGCCGAGGCCTTGCTGGGCTTGGTCGTCTTCGAATCGGTAGGAGGGATCGTTTCGGGCATGGCTCGGTCCTCGAACGTCTCTCGGCGGCTAATTCACCACGAAGGCACGAAGCGGTTCTCGTCGGGACGGATCAACTCGTCACGTCAGCGCCCGGACCTTCTTCTTGCTCTCAACAATTATTCTGTTTTTGAAGCGGTGCTCAAATTCCAATCGACGCTTCGTGTCTTCGTGTCTTCGTGGTGATCCGTGTCCACCATCACGCGGCTTGCCGAAAGGAGCCGCCGTCGCTGGGCCTTCCGAGCAACTCGCCGAGCAGGCCGCGGAGGCCTTCGGGGGTCAGCTTGCGGATCAACTGGCCGCGCTCGGCGACGCTTACGTCGCCGGTCTCTTCGCTGACGACGAGCACGACCGCGTCACTTTCCTGGCTCATGCCCACCGCCGCCCGGTGCCGGCTGCCGAGCTCTTTTTCGAGGTCGCCGCTCTCGGCGAGGGGGAATTGTACGCCCGCGTAAGTCACCCGGCCGTTGCTGACGATGACGCCGAGGTCGTGGAGCGGGCTGTTGGGCCAGAAGATCGTATTAAGCAACTCGGCCGACAGCTCGGCGTTGAGCCGGGTGCCGCTTTCGGCAATACCCCCGAGGCCGGTTTCCCGCTCGATCGCAATCAGTGCGCCGATTTTCCTGCGCGAGCAAAATGTCGCCGACTCCACCAGCGCTTCGATTTCTTCGTTGACCTGGTGGCTGAACCCGCGGAACAGGCTCGTTTCCCCGAGACGCATGAGAGCCCGGCGGAGTTCGGGCTGGAAGACGACGATCACCGCGATCGCGGCGACGCTCAGGAACTTTCCGTAAAGAAAGCCAACTTGATGAAGCGCTAATTTTTCGGCGACTAACTCAATGATGAGGTACAGGACGATCAGGACCGACACGATTCCCTTGAGCATGCGGGCGCCGCGCGTGCCCCGGAGGAACCGCAACACCCAGTACACCACCAGCCCGATCAGCAGCATCTCGACGGCAGTCGCCCAC
>JBKJRK010000104.1:0-9480 GCA_046593135.1 Tepidisphaeraceae bacterium
CTCGATGCCGCGCTCGGCAAGCGCGCCGTGGCCGATCTCGCGCCGGCCCGGGCCGCGGATCGGACGAACTTCACCCACACTGTAGCTGGGAAAGTAATAATGCAGCATGAACTTCTGGCTGTACTCTTCAATCAGCCCGTCGACCATCTGCTCGTCTGAGCTGGTGCCGAGGGTGACGGTGCAGAGCGACTGCGTTTCGCCGCGGGTGAACAGGCCGGAGCCGTGTACGCGGGGAAGCAGACCCACTTCGCACGAGATCGGGCGAATGGTCTTAAAGTCGCGGCCGTCGGGACGCACGCCGGCGAGAATCGCTTCACGCGTGGCGGTCTCTTCGACTTCCGAGAAGACGGCACGAATCTTTTTCGCCTCGGCCTTCTGGGCGACGATCGAGGTGTAGCTGGCGTTCGGATCGGTGATCGCGGGGGCGAGTTCGTTCAGCAGCCCGGTGAGAATTTCCTTGACGGCGTCGGAGCGGTCGACCTTGCCGACCTTGCCCTTCACTTCGCGAATCTTCTTGCCGACCTTGGCACGAATCGATTCGACAAACGCTTCCTCAGGCGGCTTGTTGGCGCCGTCGACTTTTTCGACGCCGACTTTTTTCTGTAGCTCTTCGATCATCCCGGCGATCTGGACGACCTGGTCGTGGCCGAATTTGATGGCGTCGGCGACGTCGTCTTCCTTCGGCTCACGCCCGCCGAGCTCAAGCATGTTGACGAAATTCTTCGTGCCCGCGACGACGAGGTCGAAATCGCTGTACTCGACCTGCTGGACGGTCGGGTTGATCACGAGCTCGCCGTTGATCCGGCCGACGCGGACGTGCGCGGTCGGCGTGATGAACGGGATGTCGCTAACGGCGACCGCGGCGCTGGCGGCGAGGCCGGCGAGAAGGTCGGGGTCGTTTTCGCCGTCAAAGGCGAGAACATTGAGCTGGATCTGCACTTCGTCCATGAACCCCTTGGGGAACAGCGGGCGAAGCGGGCGATCGATCAGGCGGGCGGTGAGGATTTCCTTGGTCGTCGGCCGGCCTTCGCGCTTGAGGAAGCCGCCGGGGAACTTGCCCGCCGCGGCGCGGCGTTCGCGGTAATCAACCTGGAGCGGGAAAAAGTCGATGCCTTCGCGCGGGTTGGCGCGGGCGACCGCCCCGAAAACGACGGTTTCGCCGTACTGAACCATCACCGCGCCCGCGGCGAGCTTCGCGAGCTTGCCGGTTTCGATAGAGAGCGTCCGTCCGCCAATCTGGCGTTCTACTCGTATGGCTTGCATTGTGCGATAATCCTTCTCACGGCCCCGTGTTGAATCGTGCGAAACGGGCCACAGATGGACAAAGCCGAACACGGGACGGAAGTGATGAGGACTGAGTGCTGAGGACTGAGTTGAGCATTTACTCAGTCCTCAGCACTCAGTCCTCAGTACTTTTTCCGATGCGCGGGTTTGTGCATCTGTGGCGGTCCGGAAAACGTCCGTGCCTCGATGGGTGAGCCGGGGGCCGGTTGGGGGCTCGATCGGGGGGCGGCGCCGGGAAACGAGAAGGGCACCCGCGTGGGTGCCCTTCGCAATGCTTTACTTCCGAAGGCCGAGCTTTCCGATGATCTGTTGATACCGGGTGCGGTCTTCGCGAGTCAGATATTTCAGAAGACGGTTTCGGTTGCTGACCATCTTGAGCAGACCGCGACGCGAGGAGTGGTCCTTTTTGTGCGTCCGGAGGTGCTCGGTCAGTTCGGTGATCCGCTTGGTCAACAGGGCGATCTGAATCTCAGGCGAACCCGAGTCCTTCTCGTGAATCCTGAAGTCGGTAACAATCTTGGTCTTTTGCTCGGCCGTAATCGACATTCCAAAACTCCCAGACACCAAGCCGCCAGCGTGAACCGCCGGCATGCCGGTCATAACAGGGAAATATCACCCGTCCCGATTACCGCACGTCGCGGCGTCGTATGGGGGAAAGGAAGATAGGGTAACGGCCCGAGGAATTCAAGGTCGCGCCTTCTCACGGCGCCGGCGGGGCCGGGGCCAAGAGCCGCTCGGCGGTCGAGATCAACTTGTCCATCTTGACAGGCTTGTTAAGGTACTCACTTACGCCGAGGCTCTCGGCGTACATCTTGTGCCGGGCGCCTTGGTTACCAGTGATCATGATGACAAACGGCTTGGTGTTCTTCGGCTTGCGGGCTTTGATCTTTTCAAGGACCAAAAAACCACTCCGGCCGGGCAGCATCATGTCGAGCACCACCAGGTCCGGCTGGTTTTTTTCCGCCAGCTCGACGGCTTTGTTGCCGTTGTTGGCCATGTCGATGGTCGCCCCCGTGGGCTCGAAGGCGGCTTGCATGCTGGTCAGAATGTCAGAGTCGTCGTCGACCAACAGGACGATCTTATCTTTCAGGGTCTCGCTCATGGGCAGTCTCCTCGGGTGGGCGCATTAAGTGTTCGAGGGACGGGAAGAAATGTCAAGCCGTCGGCAAGATGGTCCGATAACTGATGGAATGCCAGTGCAGTTTCCGTTACCCGCTTCAAACTCTCCGATCGTCGTCCTCGACAGTGGTCTGGGGGGCCTGACCGTCGCCCGCGCGATACGCGAAGTGCTGCCGCTGGAGGACATCGTTTACTTCGGCGACACCGCCCGCCTGCCCTACGGCTCCAAGGGCGCCGACACCGTCACGACCTTCGTCCGCCAGATCATCACGTACCTCCGTCCGCACCACCCCAAGCACGTCGTCATCGCCTGCAACACGGCGACCGCGTTGGCACTGCCGGCGATCCGCGAAAGCTTCCCCGACCTCTCGATCAGCGGGGTCATCGAGCCGGGCTCGCGCGCCGCGGTCATGGCGGCGGGGGCGAGGCCGGTGCCGGTGATCGGCGTGCTGGCGACGGAGGCGACCGTTCGTTCACGCGCCTACTCCCACGCCATTCACCGCAAGCGCCACCACGCCCGCGTTGTTCAGCAGGCGTCTCCGCTGCTCGTTCCCATCATCGAAGAAGGACGCCGGCTCGAAGACCCGCTCGTCCGCCTCGCCCTCAAGCAGTACCTCCAGCCGATGGTCGATCATCGCATGGACGTGCTGGTGCTCGGGTGCACGCATTACCCCGTCCTTCGCCCGGTGATCGAGAAGATGCTCGGCCCGCAGGTGCCCGTGATTGACTCGGCCCATCTGTGTGCCGAAGATGTGACCCGCCGGCTGATGAGCCAAGGGCTATTACGCGGGACGGCTTCGGATCCGATGTCGGTGGTGGGCGGGTTCAAGTGCTTCGTCAGCGACGACCCGGACCGATTTTGCAGGCTCGCGCCGCGTTTTCTCGGCAGCTCGATCGCGCCGCCGACGCTGGTGTCGCCGGACGAGCTGCACAACCTGCCACTCCCGGTGATCCCGAGCGTTCGCCGCGCGGTCTGATCGGGTTGCGGCCGCACAAGGGAACGGGATCGACCATGCGGATGACGCCACCTCGCGCCGGACTATCAGCTTCCCTGTTTCTTTCATTGCTTGCGCTGGCCGGCTGCCAGGAAACTCGCCGGTTCGTTGACTTTTACAAGGGCAACACCCCCGGCAAATACGCGCGGATGATGGAAGACGCCGGGTCGCCGGACAACCGTCGCGTCGGCATGAACAAGCTTGTCGAGCGGGAGTTCGCCCGCAAAGAGCCGTACATTTCAAGGTATCGGCAGATTTTTGAAAGTGCCGAGGAGCCGCTCGTTCGCGCCGCCGCATTGCGCGCCCTGAACGTTTCGCGCGACACCGGCGCGTCCGATCTTTACATCAAAGCGTTGGCGGATAACGACGTGCTGGTTCGGCTCGAAGGCGCCAAGGCGCTCGCCAACATGCCCGACGCCGCGGCGGCCGACGCGCTGCTCCGCGTGTTGAACGCGCCGGAAGAAGACCAGGACGTTCGTCTCGCCGCCGCGACGGCGTTGAAGCATTACCCGCGGCGCGACGTGGCCCGGGCCTTGGTCGCGGTGCTCGACGAGCGGAACTTCGGCGTCGTCTGGCAGGCACGCAGGAGCCTTCGCAGGATCACCGGCGTCGATCGCGCCTACGACTCGGCGGCCTGGCTCGAATACATCAGCAACCCCGCTCAGCCGCTCGGGTAAGCCGGATTACGTTTCGCGGAAAGACGCCGTTTGCATACCCGGCTGCGCGTGTTGCGGCGCGCACTGTGTCGCTTTACCATTGATTGATTCAACGAGCGACACGTCCCGCCCGGGACGTCGTCGTGCCGCGAGGCAAGGGAGTGCCATGCCGGGCGAAACCGAACTGCACAAGACGCTGAAAAAGGAAGGCTGCCGCTGGCTCTTCCGCATGGGCTACCGGTGCATCGCGGCCGAGGTGCGGCTCAGACCGGTCGGCATCGTCGACGCGGTCGGCACCGGCGTTTTCCGGCCGTACCACAACTACCTCATGATCCCGCGCGAGGTGCCCCAGACGTGCTTCATCGAATGCAAGGCGTCCCGCGCCGACTTCCTCCGCGACTGCTCGCGCGACGGGCAGTTGCAGTTGTGTCTGCGTGAGCGCGACCGCAACCGCAAAACGAACCGTCGCCGGAAATTTAAGAAGCAATTGACCCAGTCGGCGGGGCTCGGAAAGTTCGACACCTGCCTCATGCAGCCGCTGGCGAATCTGCACTACGTGCTGGCGCCCGCCGGGATGCTCCAGCGCAAGGAACTCGCGCCGCGCTGGGGGCTGTTGGCGTTCGGACCGGCGGGCATCACGGTCGTCGTCCGCGCCGATTGGCAGGAGTGCGACCGCATCGGCTACGTCGAATCCGCGATCGCGCGCACGCTCACCGGCGACATCTATCGCGCCGACGACCGCGCGATCAACTCCGTCAACCGCGAGATTTTCGCCCAGCAACAACAGCTCGCAATGAAGATTCGAGCGATCAAGCCGCAAATTGTTCTTGCGCCGTTGCCGGGCGGGGTTGATGAACCCTGCGTCGGACCTCTGGAAACGATCCCCGCCCCCGGCCGTTTCGGTACTTTCGCCGACCGCAACGCGATCGAATAAATCCAGGCGCCCAGTTAAGCAGCGACGCGGGGCGGAGGGATTCCTCTTCTGGATTCTCTGCAAAAGCGCTCCGCTGCGCGTCGCGGCGTAACGGGCCATGAATGGGTTTTACGTTACGCGGCGCCGGCGGAGCGCGTCGTACTGGGGTAATACGCGGCGATGGCTTCGTCGATTTGCGCCGGGTCGGCGGTGACGAAGCGAACCTGCTTGTTCGCGAGGGCCGGCAGTTCCGCTTGAGCGCGGGGCAACCCGCCGGCGGTCGTCGCAATGACGAGTTGATCCCGGTAGCAGCGCAGCGGCACCGCGCGGAATTCCACCGCCACCGCCGCGGCGAGTTGGTTCACCGCCTGCGAGTCGACGCCGATTTTCTTCAGGTCCACGCGCGGCGTATCGTGCGAGAGCTGTCCCCACCACGCCTGCCACACGTGTTGCGGCTGGCACAGCCGCCACGCGAGTGCGATCTCACCAAACTTTTGCCGGTTGGCGGCTTGGTGCTCCATGATCTCAGAAATGTCGTGCGCGCTGAGCTGTACGACCTTGCTGAGCGACTCCCCGAAAAGCATTCCACTCATTTTACGCCTCCTGGCCCGGTGAACCGGCGCGCACGTTCCCGCATGTGCGCCGCGGATTTGTCCCCGTTAAAGCTACGATTGAAACAGGGGCGGGGCAAAAACGATTTGGCGCTTCGGGTCTATTTTGTTCGCAGTCCGATAATTCGCGGGTGAACCCGGCCCGGCGGGCCGTCGCGAAACGGGGGAAGAATGCGATTCGGCGTTAGCTCATGACGAGTCGTCCGGGGAGCTCGCGTTCGCCGGGTTGGATGCGGTGGGGGAGAGTGATCCAGAACGTCGCGCCCTCGCCCGCCGTGCTCTTGACGCCGATCGACCCCCCGAGGAGTTGGGACAGCTCGCGCGAGATGGCCAGGCCCAGGCCCGAGCCGCTGTGGGTACGGGTGACGGAGCCGTCGATCTGGCGGAATTTCTCAAAGATGATGTTCTGCTTGTCGAGCGGGATGCCCGGTCCGCTGTCGGTGACGGCGATGCGGACGTGTTCGGCGCCGTCGCGCGTGGCCGTCAATTCGATTCGTCCGCCGCTGGGGGCGAATTTGATCGCGTTGGACAGGAAGTTGTAGAGAATCTGCTGGAGCTTCCCGGGGTCGGTCTGAAGGATCGGCACGTCGGCGGCGACGGACGCGACGAGCGCGAGGTTCTTTTCCTCCGTCAGCGGACGCAGCACGTTCACCAGGCCTTCGAACAAGTCGCCGATGACCAGCGGCTCGGAACGCACCTCCATTTTTCCGGCTTCGATTTTCGCCAGGTCGAGCAGCTCGTTGATGAAATCGAGCAGGCTCCGGCCGCTCTGGAGAATGTTGCTGACGTAGCGGAGTGTCTTGGGGTCCGCGGCAGGCGCGCCGCCGCCGTGATTCGGCGCCGGCGGGGAGACAATCGCATTTCCGTCCGCGGAAAGTATGAGCGGCCGGGCGGGTTCGGGGGGAATGCCGCGCGACAACGCGTCTTTCAGCAGGTCCGCAAACCCGAGGATCGAATTCAAAGGCGTACGCAGCTCGTGGCTCACGTTCGCCAGAAACTCGCTCTTCAGTCGGTTGCTTTCGTACAGTGCCAAGTTGCTCTCGGCGAGTTGACCGAGCTTCAGGTCCAAACTTTTGTTGATGGAGTGGAGCTGGTCGGCGTTGCGCTTCAGGTTGACCAACATCGTGTTGAACGTCTCGGACAACTGCTGGAACTCGTCGCCGGTGCTGATGTCCGAGCGGATGTTCAAATCGCCCTGGCTGACTTTTTCCGCAGTTTCCTGGAGCACTCGCACGGGCTTGAGGATCAGGCGCGTGGTGATCAGGTAAAAAGTGATGACGGCCAGCGTGCCGGCGAGCAAGCCGGCGGCGAACAGGAACAGGCGGTTGAGAAACAACTGGTTGGCGTCAATGCGCGACGGCATTTCAAGCACCGCGACCCCGATGAGCGGCGCGCGGGCTTCGGCAGTGGAGGACTCCCCGCCGCCGGCGGCGTAAGCCTCGGGCAGTGCCGGGTTGCTCGCCCCGAGTTGAACCGCGATCCGCCTCCCGTTCTCGAGCGCGACGTGACACTTCGCGCACTGCGCGTCGAGCCGAAGCGGCTGCGCGTACTGGTAGCCGTACGCGCCGTCAGAACGCATGACGTATCTGCTGAAGTAAGCGGTGTCGGATTCGCGGTTGAAACGTTTGAGAGCCGACAGATCAAACTTCGGCACGTCCGGACTGGTCAACGAAGTGCTGATCGATCGCAAACGCGGCTTCGCATCGTCGAGAGGCTCGGCATCGGCGGGCTGTGTGGCGGGGACGTCGCGCGCCGCGTTGGGGTCGCTGGGACCCGTTTCTTTTTCCCACACGTGCCGCTGGACGGCTTGGTCGGCCAGCGCGCCGGCGGCGCTGAGGTCCAGTTGCTGCGTCAGTTGCTCCATCCGTTGCCACGGAACAAACAACGCCGCGCTAATGATCAGGACGACCGCGGTCCCGAATAATATTTGGCACTTCGCGGCCAGCGAGAGGCGAAGTTGGCGAATCCGCTTGAGCAAGTCGGGGCATTCTAAGCGTGTTCGATTGATTCACGAATGTTGAACCCCTTGGCCTCTCATGCGAGATGAATCTTCCGCTAAAATGCCGTCCGCCAAAACTCCGACAGATTAGGCGTTGTGAGTTACGAAACGATTCGTGTATGACAGTTAGTCGGGCCGGGCAAATTGCCGCCCTCTATCGCCAACAAGGGAGAAGTATGAGCAGTTCTGGGCGTGTCCTCGTGGTGGAAGATCACGAGAGTGAACGTCGAGCAATGATGCAAATTCTTAAATCAGAAGGATTTGCGGTCTTCGGGGCTGACAGCGCCGACAAGGCGCTTGGTTATGTGGAGGAGAATATTGACGTCGTCTTGACGGACCTCCACATGGGAGACGTCAGCGGGATTGACCTACTGAATCTTTGGAAACAGCGCAAAACTGACACACAGTTCATTTTGTTGACGGGTCATAGCAGCGTCCCCAGCGCGGTAGAGGCCATGCGCGCAGGTGCCTTCGATTATCTGACAAAGCCGATCAACCCTGTCGAGTTGATCATGCTGATCAAGCGTGCGGTTGAGTCGATGTCGAAGGATCGAGAAATCGAAAGCCTGCGCCGCCGGCTCGACCAGAAATTCGGCCTCGACCAGATCATTGGTCAATCGAAGCCGATGAAGGACGTCTTCGCGAAAATCCAGCGAGCGGCCCCGGTTGACAGCACGGTGCTCATTTTGGGCGAGAATGGCTCGGGTAAGGAACTGGTCGCGCAGGCCCTTCACCACAATAGCTTGCGGAAGAAGGGGCCATTTGTTGCGGTCAACGTGGCGGCGGTGCCGTCGACGCTGGTGGAGAGCGAGTTGTTTGGGCACGTCCGGGGTGCCTTCACCGGCGCGACCGACCGGCGCATCGGCCGGTTCGAGCAGGCCGACGGTGGGACGCTTTTCATCGACGAAATCGGCGACTTTGACCTGACACTCCAGCCGAAGCTGCTGCGCGTCCTCGAAACGCTCACGCTGACCCCTGTTGGCGGCCACGAGGATCGGAAAGTGAACGTCCGCGTCGTCGCCGCGACGAGTCGTGACCTGCGGAAAATGGTTCAGGAAGGAACGTTTCGGGAAGACTTGTTCTACCGTTTGAACGTCGTATCCATTTTCCTTCCCCCGCTCCGCGAGCGTCCGGACGACGTTCCCATCCTCGTCGAGCACTTTCTTAAAGATATTTCCGCACAGCGCCACACGGCCCCCCGGCGTATCTCGCCGGAGGTCATGCGCCGCTTTCAGTCGTACCGCTGGCCGGGCAACGTGCGTGAGCTGCGGCACATGTTGGAGAGCATGATGGTGCTCGCGGACGGCGACATCCTGACTGAGAATGATCTGCCCGATCAGATTCGAGTCGGGGCTCCCGCGTCGGGCACGCCAAAAGATTTGCCAACGAACATGACGATGGACCAGCTCGAAAAGTTGGCTATTACCAAGGCTTTAGAGCAATGCGGGAACAACCGCACGCATGCCGCTAATCGGCTTGGGATCTCTGTTCGCACCCTACAGCGGAAGCTTCGCCAATACGATTTAGAGAAGAGCTTGACCGTTGACCCTAGTGACGTTTTGACAGAGGCATGACAATCAGGCTGCGTTGCGACATTTCGGCAGAACGATTCAAACCCCGGCATTCCAATGCCGGGGCTTTTTCGTTTCAAAACAATGAATGTTCGAGATCTGTTGCGTCTTCGTTGACGACCATTTCACAATTGGCACGACGGTTGCACAGACTCCCCTACGCTTCGGAATGAATGGTGTAACCGACTGAGAGAAGGAGAGTTGCAATGGTAACCAGCATGGACCGATTTGCGGCCGAGGGGCAATTTGCGTCATATAACCCTTTCCAGGCGACAATGACGAGTGTCATGGTTTTTCAGGTCCAGTGTCGCTCATGCGGGTTTGAGCCCGAT
>JBKJRK010000121.1:0-3298 GCA_046593135.1 Tepidisphaeraceae bacterium
GTCGAGCGAGACGATGGTGTCATCGCCCGCGCCGGCCATCACGCGGTCGCGGCCGGAGCCGCCGTAGATCGAGTCATTTCCCGCCCCGCCCGTGAGCGAGTCGTCGCCGCCCGCGCCGTTGAGGATCGCGCCAAGCGTCACGCTGCTGTCGACGATGAGCCGATCGTTCCCGCGGTTGCCGTTGATGCGCAGGCGCGCGTATTTCGTGCCGCCGTTGTCATCGACGACGTCCTGCCAGCGACCCTTGCTGTTGGTGATCGCCAGGCCGGAATCGGTGCGAACGACGACGATGCGATCGTTCCCCGCCGTGCCGGAGATCTGGAGCTCGAGCCCCCCGCTGGGCAGCGGCGCTTCGGCAATCTTCACCGGCGCGCCATACGGAACGCCGGCGAGCAGCCGGCGCCGTTCGAGGGGTTCCACGCGAGCACGATGACAGTTGTTGCGGTCCACCAGTCGAGATCGACTGTTAAACAGTGCGGGTTAAGCGCGCTGTGATGAATAACCGGAAGCACAGAGGCCGCTGTATGATTGGGCAGTCGAACGGATTACTCCGGCAAATCCCCACCTGACGTTATCGGGGCATGACGTTATCGGACGGATGAATGGAGGAGTGCAAATGAGCCCGCAAGTCGAAACATCTTCCCGAACGGCGCCCTCGAACCGGTTACCGCTCAACGAGCTCACCGACGAGCAGGTGGCGTTTTATAAGGAGCACGGCTGGCTGCACATCGCGGCGATGTTCACGCCCGAAGAGACGGCAGAGCTATCGGAACATCTCAACTGGCTCATCGACGCCTGGGCCGTCCGCGATCAAGGGTGGACCGGTCCGTGGCGGAAGCAGCTCATGGATGAGAAGACCGAGAAAAAAAGCCAGCTCATCGCGCTGCACGATCTTCAATATTATTCCGACGCCTGGGCTGGCGCGGTGACGAAGAAAAGGCTCGCCGCCGCCATGGCGGACCTGCTCGACGGCGGGCCTGTCGAGCTGCACCACTCGACGCTCCACGTGAAGCCGCCGGAAGCGGGCCATCCGTTCCCGATGCATCAGGACTGGGCGTTCTATCAGCACGAGGACGGTCGCTACGTCGACGTGCTCGTGCATCTCGACGACACGCGTCACGAGAACGGCGAGATTCGCTTTCTCGACGGCAGCCACAAGCTGGGGATGCTCGATCACATCGTGAAGGACCCGGACACCGGCAAAGGCTGCACGCCGCATCTTTCGCAGGCGAAGTATCGGCTCGAAGACACGGTCGCCGTCCCTGCGAAGGCGGGCGATATCGTTGTGTTTAACATTTTCACCGTACACGGCAGCCATATCAACACGACCCCGCACAACCGCCGGCTCGTCCGCGTGGGATATAAGCACCCTGCCAACGTCCAGACGGACGGCCAAAGCAAGGGCCGCCCCGGTTGGACCGTCTGGGGCAGGCGAGAGCGGGGTGCGGGGCAGGCGCCGTTTCCAATGGGGTGAGTGCTCTCTGGTCCCCTCTCCCCGGGAGAGGGTTAGTGTGAGAGTGCGTTTGAAGTCGAGGTGTTTTGCAAGCTGTTCACTGCACCACACGCCCTCTCCCGGAGGGAGAGGGAGAAAGAGGGCAAGCGACCACCAACAATGAACGCAAAACCCAACACTCTTCTTCATCTGAACCAACCCTCGACAGCCGAGACGACACCCGTATAATTCCCCGTCTCATTCAGCACCCTGAGCCCAGGTGGCGGAATTGGCAGACGCGCTACTTTGAGGTGGTAGTTTCGCAAGAAGTGCAGGTTCGACTCCTGTCCTGGGCATCCAACCCGTCGTTCGACGGGTTTCCTTTTCTGTGCTCTCATCGGCTTCGGGTAATGGGGCGGCGTCGTTTGATGAGGGCCGCGCCATGAATTGCATGTCGGTTCGGTCGCTCACAAACCTCTCGGTATGGATGCTGTTCCTCGCCGCCCCCCTCATCGGGTGCGATCAGAGGAATAGCGCCGCGACCCAGCCGGACATCGTCGAGCTGACCATCATGTTCCAGCCAGATGCGACCGGTGTCTGGCGGTCGCTCTGCACGCAATTCGAGCAGCAGCATCCGCACATTCGCGTAAACATGATTGAAGGCCCGAGCTCGACGAACGCGCGCGAGGATCAGTATGTCACGTCATTTCTCAGCGGGCAGTCGCCGTATGACGTGGTGTTTGCCGACGTGCATTGGATCCCGAAGTTTGCCGCCGGCGGCTGGCTGGAAGACCTCACCGATCGCTGGCCGGGCGAGGAGTGGGAGCGGTTCATTCCCGGGGCGATCGAGGGGAGCAAGTACAAGGGACGTCTTTATCGCGTGCCCTTCGACATCGGCGCCGGCATGCTCTACTACCGCAAGGACCTGCTCGACGCGGCCGGCGAGAAGCCGCCGGAGACGTTCGACGACCTCGCGCGCATCGCGAAGAAACTGCAACATCCCAACGAGCTGTGGGGCTACGTGTGGCAGGGGCAGCAGTACGAAGGGCTCGTCTGCAACTACCTGGAGATCCTCAAAGGTTTCGGCGGCGATTGGATCGACCCGCAGACGAATGCGGTCGGTCTCGATCAACCCGCCGCCATTCAAGCCGCCACGTTTCTCCGCGACTGCATCGACAAGCACGCCATCTCCCCGCCGGGTGTTACGACGTACGACGAGGAGCAGAGCCGGCAACTTTTCCACGCCGGCCGCAGTCTGTTTCACCGAAACTGGCCTTACGCGTGGACGAAGTTGCAGGCGGATGGCTCTCCCGTCAAAGGAAAGGTCGGCATCACGCGCGTCCCCATGGCGCCGGGCGGCGCGCACGCATCAACGCTGGGCGGGTTTGGCTTTGCGATTGCCCGATCGAGCGCGCACAAAGACGAGGCCTGGCTGCTCGTGCAGTTTCTCACCCACTTGCCGCAGGCGCGACAGGTGTTCGACAAGACGGGAACGCTGCTGGCGCAGAAAGCCTTCTTCGACGACCACGCCGACCCCGCGATTCGGCAGATGTATCCGGTGTTCCAGTCAACCGTGCCGCGACCGATGACGCCGCAGTATGCACAGGCATCGGATATCCTTCAGCGCCACCTCAGCGCCGCCCTGACGGGCCTGGCGACGCCGGAAGAGGCAATGAAAGAGGCCGCCAAGGAAACACGCCTGCTCCTTCCCGCCGGGAGAGGACCGGAGTGAGGGTGGCGTCGAACGGAAAAACGCGCGATAAGTAGCATCGACGCATTTCTACAGAGATCGAAACACAAGCGACATCAGTCGCTTGTGTTTCGATCTCTGTAGAAATGCGTCGATGCTACTTATCGCGCGTTTTT
>JBKJRK010000227.1:0-8522 GCA_046593135.1 Tepidisphaeraceae bacterium
CTCGATGCACTCGTCGATCAGCATCTTCGGGTTCAGCATTTCCAACTGGGGCTCACGCGGCTTGCTGTAAGCCAGCAGGTTGAGCGTGAGGTTGTAAATTTTGTCGAGGTTTCGCTCGACGATCCGCCAGCCTTTGGTCGCCTGCCCTAGGTTTTGTGACTTAAAGCCCATCTCGACGACGTCGGCGCCGCCGCGAAGGGCTTGGAGGATGTTCTTGATCGAGTGCGACAGCGCCGCCGTCGTTTCACCGACGGCCGCCAGGCGCTCGGCGGCGACGCCTACTTGGTAGAGCGTTGCGTTCTGGATCGCCAGGCCGGCCTGGGCGCCGATGGCGGTGAGCAGGCGGAGCTGGTCGGGGGAATACGTGTAGTTGCGGACGGAGCTGTCGATGTAAATGACGCCGAGGATGTCGTCGCGCGGCGAGGCCTTGCTGTCGCCGGAACCGGGCGACCGCGGCGGCGACATTTTCCGCGCCTTGATCGGCACGCACAGCGCCGAGCGGATGCCGAGGTTGTGAACGCTCTTGCCTTTGCTGAATCGCTGGTCCGCCATCGCGTTGGTGGAGAGGACGCCTTCGCCTTCCTTGATGACGTGATTGATGATGGTCCGAGAGGCGTGAATTTTCTCCGGCGGTGCCGGCTTTTCTCCCGGCCCGGCGGGGGCTTTGGCGGGCTTGGGGTCGGCGTCGTCGCGGACGCGCACGACCTTGGGAATCAGCTCGCCCGTCCGCTCGTCGAGGAACAGGACGATGCCGCGGTCGGCCTTCACGTGTTCCAGCACGAGGTCCATGACGACCTCGAGCACTTGGTCCTGATCAAAGCTGCCGCCGAGGAGGGCGCTGAGCTGATACAGCACGCGCAGGTTGTTCATCGCCGCCGCCGCGGGCTCCGGGACGGCGAGGACCATCGAGTCTTCGTTCGACGGGACGGCGGCGACGATGGCGCTGTCCATGCCGGCTTCGGCGCCGGCGAGCGTGACGTTCCCGCGGCTCGTCCGGCTCACGCCGGGCTGCGCGCCGAAGACCATCAGCGTCCTGCCGACGCGGATTTGATCCCCGAGCTTCAGCGTGTAGTGCGTGATGACGCGGGCGCCGTTCACGTAGCTCCCGTTGGAGCTGCCGAGGTCTTTCAACACCCAGGCGCCGTTGTCGGGAAGCAGTTCCGCGTGCCGCCGGCTCACGGTGTTGTCCGTCAACGGCAACTGCCGACTCTCGCGCCCGACGAGCGCCGGCGTGTCCGGCAGCTCGAATCGCCGGCCTTTGTCGGGGCCTTGTAGCACCAGGAGGGTGAGCACGGTTGACCTATCGCTAAATAAAGGTGCGCGATCTCGCGCCGATCGTTTCGCCGGTTAGCCGCTGCCCACGGGCAACGTCGTATTGCACGAGCGCGTCATTGCACACATCCATTTAGAAAAGGACGGACGGCCCGGCAGTGCATTGTAATGCAAAACCGCGACGCCCGCGCACTTCACATAAAGTGGCGCAGGCGTCGCAGCCGCAATGAATTACAACACGGAGCCGGCTGCATTGGCGCCTACCGCTGCATCTGCTGTTCTTGCATGACAATGTTGTTGTACCGCAGCAGCGTGCCCTTCGCCCGCTCGAGCCGGGAGATGGCGACGTTGTAGCTGGCGATGGCCTGCGCCTCTTCGGCGCGGGCGTTGGCGAGCGTCTGCTGGCTGTCGAGTTCGAGCTGGACGAACGTCGGCGTGAGCGCTTCGTCCGCCTCGCGGCGCTGCTGGATTGCCCGGAGTGAATCGGCGGCGAGAAATACCGCCCGGCGGCGCTTGACGATCTCGTCGTAGCTCGTATCCACCTCGCGCAAGCCTACGCTCACGTCCTGTTCGATCTGCTTAATCAACCCGGCGTACTGCTCGATCGCCTGGCCGCGCTGGAGTTGTGCGCGACGCAGAACGGAGCGGGCAAGACGGTTTCCGAAGGGGATTTCGAATTCCAGGCCGATCGAAGAGCTGGGGCGGTGGAAGTCGAAGCTGTCCTCGACCGCGCTGTCGATGTCCTGGCTCACGCCTTGAAACGACGCCTGCCCGACGAGGTTGAGTTGCGGGAGGATGTTGTTCTGCGCGACGTCGAGCGCGATGGCGGCCGAATCGACGCGGATTTGCTGCTGGCCGAGTTCGAGCCGATTTTTCAGCGCCGTGTCGAACTGCTCGGCGGGGTCGAACTTCAGGGGGTCGAGCAGGGGGTCGACCGACGGCAGAATCACCACGGCGCCGGACGTCGGATAGGCCGGGTCGCCCATGCGGCGTTTGATTTCGTCGGACAAGTCCTTCACGCGCGACCGCGCCCGGACGAGCACCGCCTCGCGGCTTGCCACGGCCGACTCGGCCTGAGAAGTCTGCACGCGTGTCACGTCGGCGCCGGCCCGGCGGCGGGCTTCGAGGATGTCGGCGGTGCGGATCGTCTCGCCGAGCAGGTCTTCCTGGATGCGCACTTCACGGGCCGCCTGGACGAGCTGCCAGTACGCCTGCTCGACGGTCGCGATCTGCTCTTCGAGCGCGCGGCGGAATTCCAGGGTGCTGATGCGCTGGTTGTTCTTCGCGATGGTGATGCGAGCGCGGTTGATCTCGGAGCCGAAGTCGCGCAGCAGGGGCTGCGTGACTTTCAGGATGATCTCGTTGAGGTAATACGGGTTGACGCCCCCGGAAAAATCGTTGAAGCCTTCGCCGCGGCGAATGCGCTGGTTGCGCACGCTCAACTCGGCGGTGCCGCCGCTGTACAGGTTCTGCCGCACGCCGGCCTGGGTGGTGAACGAGGAGAAACCGCTTGGGGAGAACGGATCAACACTGACGTAGCTGCCGGGGGGGCTGAGGACGGTTTCCTCGTTGTAGGTAAGGCCGGCAAAAAACGCGGGATCGAAGCGCGCCTCTGCCTCGGTGACGCGCGTTTCGTCGATCGCCGGCTCGTAGCCGGCGACGGCGACGTCGCTGTTGTGGGCGACCGTGCGCTGAATGATCTCCTGAAGGCTCAGGCGTACGATCGGCTCGTCGCCGGTGCCCTCGCTCGTGGCGGCGCGAACCGTCGGCTTGGTGCTGGGGCGCGATTCCATCGTCGTGGGGATCGCTTCCTTTGGGCGCATGATCCGGTCGCGCGAAGCGAGCCGCGAGTTACTTCCCATTTCGCGCGGGTTGAAAGGGGGCTCGTCCGCGTGTTTGCAGCCCCAGGCGACGAGTGTAAGGATCGTGGCGCTAGAGGCCGTCACAGCTTTCCGCATCATGTTGCTCCGTCCATGGTTTACGCCCTGACGCTATCCCGTGTGGTTGAGTCCGTCATTGGTTGTCAGGCGCTGCTTTCGTCGCTCGGTCGAGCCGAGAAAGCGGGCCGGCATTATAGGAACGGGTGTCCCAGACGCCAAAGGGCCAAGAGCGCGAATCCGGGCAAGGTGGGCCCGGCGCAAATCATCGGCAGATCACGCCGGGCTTCTTCCGTTATTGGCCCCGGCGGCGCGTCGCGAATAATTCACTGAAAATCCGCCCATCTCGCCCCTTGTTTGAAATAGACGCGGGCTGCTATATTGCGCCAATGCCCCCCCAGAAAGAGCCCGCCAAGCAAAAGGTATGTCCGCCGATGCTGGAATACGGGGCTTATCCGCCTGAAGCATATGATTTTGTCCAGCAGGGGCTTAGCTTCACCGTGCAGGATATTCACGGCCGCGCCGCCAAGCCCCGCGCCAGCCGGCACGTGTCTGGGCAACAATTATGTGAAGGGATTCGACTCTACGCCCTGAACCAGTACGGCATGCTCGCCGGAACCGTCCTGCGAAATTGGAATATCAGTTCGACGCTGGATTTAGGCCGAATCGTTTTCGCGCTCATCGAAGCCGGCCAGATGCAGCGAACCGACGAAGACACCATCGAAGATTTCCGTAACGTCTTCGATTTCAAGACGGCCTTCGAGGCCGAATACCGCATTCCCGAGCCGGCCTGATTGATGAAGAAGGCGGCTCAGAAGGCGGCAGGGCGTGCAAACGCGGCGCGGCAAATGGACGCGCCGACGGACGGGTCGTTGTTCCTCCCCCCGCTCAAGCCACGCCGCACCCTTTTTTACACGTTGCTGGGAATGACAGCGATCTGGATCGGCGTGCTGCTCGCGTTGTATTTCACGACGGTCTACCCGCGTCACTCAAAAGACGGCACGACGGCAGGACAATCCTCTTCACGCGGGGAGGAAAATTTGCCGTGATCTGAGCGGTAAAACCCGGCCCTGCGGGCCGGCGCGAATCGGGGAATTCTACAGTTTCTAAAACAACCGCGAAGGCGCGATGCCCGCGAAGAAAAGACGCGAAGGAATGATTGGAAAAGACTTGGTTTTCCCTTCGCGTCTGCCTTCGCGCTTTCGCGACTTCGCGGTTTATTTGGACGCTCTTAGACATTCCTTGCTCGGTTCAGGGCGCCGGTTCGACGGCGCTTCGGTCGACATCGGGTTTTGCGACAGTCGCTGTGCCTGAACTATTCTTCGCGCGCTTACCCCCGCCGCGCAACGCGCCTTTCCAATCCGCCGCATATGCGATGCTTGCCAGGATGAATTCGCCGGCGGTTGCCCAGAGACGCAGAAGGACGCTGAGGAACATGATGACGCCGGTCAGTTGCTGCGGGTCGTCAAACTGCCGACGAACGGCCGGCGGAAGCGCGACGCGTAGGGCGGCGATGAACATCAGTTCGCGCACGCCCAACCCGCCCGGCGCCCAGAAAGCCAGAAATCCGGCGCACCACGCCAGACAGTACGCGCCCGCGACTACCCACCACTTCGTCAGTTGAAGCCCTCCCAGCGATTCCTCAACCAGCACCCAGATGGCGAGGCTCTGCAGCAGCAGCCCACTCATTGTCCACACCAACAGCGCGGCGAGCATCGCAAAGCTCATGCGCGTTTCGATTGCGGGTTTCCCGAGTCGGCGGAGGATGCCGTTCATCAGCGGGTACAGCACACGGGGATGAAGCACTAGGCTCAGCACCGGCACGAGCCCCATCGCAACATACAGCCAGCGCTGGGCGGCGCCGTCCATTTCCTTGATGCCGAGCCACACGAGGCAGGCGAGTGCGACGACGAGGTTGGCGAGGAGGAAGATCGCCAGTTCGAGAATCTGGCTCGCCGAGCAGTGGCTCGCGCGCACGCCGTAGGGCTTGGCGAAATACGCGCGCCCGACGACCTGCCAGATGACGCCGGGCAAATAGCGGGCCAATTCCGACGTAGACCAAATGCGCGTCGCCGACGCGACGGGCAGGCGGTGCCCGAAGCCGATGAGGATGCGCCGCCAGACCATCGCGCGAAACACGAACAGGAATACGGCAAACATCGCCGCAGCCAGGAGGAACCGGCTCCAGCGGATGGTCGCGATGCGCTCGCTCACGCCGTGCCACTCGCGGACGATGGGCTTGAAGATCCAGACGAAGATGGCGACCGTCACCACTACGCCGATCGTGCGGCGCAGCCACGGTTTTCCGACGCTCCACACCGCCCGCAGGCGGGTGACGTGGCGCTGGTGAATTTCGATGATCTCGACGTTTGTTTCGCGCACCACGTGCCCGTTCTGCAACGTAATGCGATTACGCCGGCGGGGGGGCAGCAGGTCGACGCCCTTGCGCCGCAGCCACGGCCGAATCTTCCGGCGGCCGCGCGGGACGCTGCGGAGCAGCTTGTTGAATATTCCGTGCGAATTCAGGCCGGCCCACAGCAGCACGATCACGGCAAGCGCATATCCGATCGAGAACCCGGCGCGATAGTTGCGCAACGCTCCCGGCGCGACCCACTCGGCTTCGACAAGGTACAGCAGCGCCCCCGCCGGGATGAGCAGCGCCAACAGGCCGACCGTGAAACCGTACACCGTGCTGCCCCGCCGAACGGGTCGGCCGCGCAGCACGCGGGCCGTGATGCGGCGCTTGCCGGGAAACGTGATTAACCCGAAGCCGATCAGAAACAGCGGAATCCCGCCGGGACCCGGAATCAGCGCGCCCAGCGGAAACGCCCCGATGATGAGAATCCACCCGATGAGGTTTTTCGCGATGAACCATCCCCACGTTATCAGCGGCGACGGGCGGGCCATGACCGCGCGGTCGTCTGTGTCAGTCGGCAGGAGGGGGCGAGTTTGGGCGGGTTCATTCGGCATTCGAGCGGAACGGCGGTCGCGCCGGCGGATTGTACCGGGCTTTGGCAAGGGTCTCGACTCGCGGCGTCAGCGGACGCAGCGGAAGCCGCTGTGTGACAAACCCGTGTCCGGGCTGGCTTTCATGCGGGCCGAGGCGCGGTAGCTGGCACAGTAGGATTCGTGACACAGGAACGACCCGCCGCGTTGAACGCGCTTGGGGGCGGCCGGCTCGTCGGGGTCGAAGCTTTGCGCCGGGCCTTCGGGATTTCGCGCGAGCCCGAGTTTCGCGCATTCGGCGTAGTAGTCGACGTGATACCAATCGGAACACCACTCCCAGACGTTGCCCGCCATGTCATAAAGCCCGTAGCCGTTGGGCGCGAACTGTTTTACCGGGGCCGCGTCCATGAAACCGTCCTTGCCTTCGTTGTGGTCGGGGAAACGGCCCTGGTAAATGTTGGCCTTCGGCTTGCCTTGATCAACGCCCTCATTGCCCCACGTATAGATTGCATCGACCAAACCGCCCCGCGCCGCCCACTCCCATTCGGCCTCGGTCGGCAGCCGCTTGCCGGTCCACTTCGCGTAGGCCGACGCGTCGTCCCAGGAAACCTGCACGACCGGATAGTGGTCCTTCCCGTCGATCGAGCTACCCAGCCCGTGCGGCATCCGCCAGCTTGCGCCTGCGACAAATACCCACCACGCGCCGATGTTGTTCAAAGGCACCGCACCCGCCGGCGGTTGAAAAACGACGGACCCCGCGACGAGCACGTCGTTCGGAGGTTTCGGCGTGCCCGGCGGCAACTGCTTCCTTAACTCTTCCCAGTCCGGCGGCCGCTCCGCCGTCGTCTTGTACCCCGTCGCCTCGACGAACCGCCGGAACTGTGCGTTGGTGACTTCGGTCTGGTCCATCCAAAAGGCGTCCACGGCGACGCGGTGCCGCGGGCCCTCATCCGGCCGGGCGTGCGAATCGCCGGCGATCGCGCCCATCATGAATTCACCGGCGGGTATCTGAACCTCAACACCCGTGTCAGCCTTTGCGGTCGCGCCGGCCGTCGAGGTTGCGGGTGCGCTGACAGGGCGATCAGACTTGTCGCATCCTACGATGAACCCGGTCACGCTCGCGCAGCACGCGGCGAGAAAATCACGGCGTGCGAGCGAACAGAAGTAACGGGAAGATCGATGCCGCACCTGCTCCAGCGTAGGGGATTGCCGCATTGCAGGAAAGAAAACCCGAACGATGGTTAAACGCGTAATGACTAACTCGTACACTCGCCCGCAATCCATGTCGTGCTCGGCATGACGTCTTCCCCCAATAGCATTCGTAGCGGATCATCGCTCACACCGGCTGGAAAGCACGCGAAATCGGCCGTCTTCCCCGGCGTCAGCGTTCCGATCGTCGCACTCATCCCCAACGCGCAGGCGGCACGCGTTGTGACCAATTGCCACAGATCATGCGGAGCGACGTCGGGTGCAATTTTGTTCAGAAGGCGGAGATCATCGACGAGGTTCAAGTCCGGCGAACTTGCCAGGCTGTCTGTGCCGAGGGCGACGTTGACGCCCGCCGCCAGCATGTCGCGCCAGCGGTGGGGCGGGTGGCCGAAATACGCCTGGGTGCGGGGGCAGTAGACGACGCTCGCTCGGCCGGAGGAAAGAAGTTTGAGTTCGTCGTCGTTGCAATAGTTCACGTGCGCGAGGACGGCCGGGATGTCGAGCAGTCCGACGGATTTGGCAAGATGAATCGGTCCGCCGACGAAGCGGGGGACGCGGTCGTCCCAGGCGTCGAGAAAACTCCACAACGCGCGGAGAGGGCCGGCGTGATCGGCGAGGAACGTCGCTTCGTCTGCGGATTCTGCCAAGTGGGTGCATAACGGAATTCCCGTTTCCCGCGCGACGTGAACGCACCGTTCGTACCCCGCGTTTTCCACCGAATACGGCGCATGCGGCGACACGCCGACGCGAAGTCGCCCGCCTTCCCACGATCGATCGATCGCGGCATTCAGGCGTTCCTCCAGCAGGTGCCGCCGGCCGGCCATTGCCTGAATTTCGCCGAAGCTGACAACGCGTAACGGTGCGTTGCGAAGCAGCGGCCGTGTGAGCGATGCCTGACGGCTGATGTCGCCAACCGTCGTAACTCCGAAGCGGAGGCACTGGCGAACGCCGATATCGATTGCCTCTCCTATGCGATCAGTGTCGTCCCCCTGCGGTGAGCGTTTGATGATTTCGATCAGCCAGTCGGCCAACGAGCCATTCCACCGATCACCGCGACGCGGACTTTCCTGTTCCCTCTCCCTACGGGAGAGGGTTAGAGTGAGGGGGGCATCCACGTCGAGTTGTCCACTTTCAACCAGCCCGCCGCCCTCACCCCAGCCCTCTCCCGGAGGGAGAGGGAGGTTGGACGCTTTGTCAAAGCGAGTGACATCATTTAAC
>JBKJRK010000236.1:0-4767 GCA_046593135.1 Tepidisphaeraceae bacterium
ATCTTCTTCATGCTCGTGGCCAAGATCGGCATCACGAGCGGCGCCGACCCGCGAATCAAGCCGCCGGCGACGCTGCTGGGAATGAAGATCGAGGACATGGGCAACACGATCACCCTCAACGTCCGTGACTGGGCCAAGGTTCATCAGGAAGACGTGGAGATTGCGGCAAAAACCGGCGCCTCCGCGCCCCCCCGCCCGACGGCCTTTGAGCTGGCTCAGCCGCGCGTGAAGGCGATCGTCGAAGGCAACAAAGAACCGACCGAGTTGAAGGTGATTTCGGCCGCCAACGACCGCGAACTCCGCCGGGTTCTAGCTGAAGCGGTCCGACACAATCCCAAGCTCCGCGTGATCATCTTGGCCGACCGGGACATCCGCTACGAACTGCTTCAGCAAGTGCTGATCGATTGCGCGATGGCGAAGGTCAAGGACTTCAATTTTGAGACGTCGCAGGGGACTTAACAGTGCCCATTGGGCAGTAGCCGCCGCATGCAACTGACTACTGACTACTGACTACTGACTACTGACTACTGACACCCATGAAAATCAAAGGCGCAAAACAAGTCCATTACGACTCCGGCCCCAACATGACGCCGCTCGTGGACGTCGTAATGGTCATCCTGATTTTCCTCATGCTCGCCGGGAGCTTCGGGGCCAACTCTTGGTATCTCACGAGCAACCTGCCGATCAAACAGAGCGGCGGCGGCGAGGCGAAGGAGCCGGCGCCGGGCACGATTCCGGACGAGATTCTCGAGCTGCAAATTCTCTCGGATAATGACTACGGCTTCCGCGTGTTGTCCGGTGACATCAACTCGCAGGGGCGCACGCCCGACCGGGACTGGCTGATTCAGAAACTCGGCGGCAAGAAGGCCCAGTACGACAAGGCGGGTACGACGGTCGACCAGATCCAGGTCGTGCTCTTCCCGTCGTCGTCGACAAAGTACGAGCACATTGCGCTGGTTTATGAGGCGGCACTCAAGGCGCAGTTCAAGAAGGTGGCGTTTCGCACGTCGCAGTAAAGATTCGGGGCGCGGGAAGGACGTAGAATCGGATCGAAGACGAGGTGAGAGACGATGAATCGCGCCCAAAGCATCAAGCGGCTTGGTTGGACTGCCGCGACGGCGTTCTCCCTCGCCGGGGCGACTGCGCCGCCGGCCTTCGGCCAGGTCAAGTCCGCAACAAAGCCTGCCGCCGACGCGGTGTCAGCCCCCGCCGCGCCGGGCCTGGCGGGGTTGTCCGATGACGCCCTTCTGAGCGAGCTGGCAGGGCGGCAGATGAAAGGGCTGCTCGAACACGCGTTCGCGGCCTCGAAGATTCCCGAGCAAAAGCGCACTGCGATGCTCGCCCTCGCCGCCCTCAACCGTCTGGGCGACGCGGCCAACCCGCCGCAGCCTTTTGAACGCGTCCGGCTCATTAACCAGTTCGCCGCCGGCGTCGACGACATCCTGCCGGCGGTCAACAACCCGAGGGTTCTCGTCGAAAACACTACCACGCTCATCAAGTTCGGCGTGGAGCCGGAAGTGAACGCGATGGAGTACTGGGGCGAAACGCCGCAGGCCCAAAAGCGCCTCGCGCCGGTGATCGCCGCGGTGATGAAGATGCTCGACAAGGCCGTCGTCCTGGCCACAGCCGAGAGGAACCGGGCCGAAGAACTGCTTAACGCCGACCGCAGTCCCAAGATCGAAACGCAGTGGAACGACGCCGACACGTTGGTCACCACCGCCGAATTCACCCGCGCGATGGTCACCTACAACGCGGCGATGGCTCTGCCGAACACGGGCAAGGGGCTGGAGCAGCGGAAGAAGCTCGCCGACAAGGCGAGCGACTTTCTCCAAAGCTACGACAACGCCGACGCGGGCGTGCAGGCGGCGGTGCGGAACCGCATGGCCAAGCTGAACATGGTGAAGCGGGAGTACGGCCCGGCCAACGACCTGTTCGAGTCGGTCGCCGGCGGCAAAGTCGACGACAAGACCAGGATCGAGCCGGCGCCGACGGCGTTCGAGCAGTACGAGGCGCGCTACTTCAGCGTCGTGTGTGAAATGATGCAGGGCGATCTCCCCCGCGCGACGAAGGGCCTCGACGACCTCGTGGCGTGGCAGAAGACCGCCGTGCCCAACCCCGACGTGCAGCGCGACCTTGCCGCCACCGCCGAAGTGCTCCGCTCGCGCATCCTCTTCAAGCAGCGCGACAAAGCGGACTCCGCCGAGGCGAAGAATGCCGCCGAAGACAAGGCGATGGCGGTCCTGCTGGAACTTTACAACCAGCGGAAGGACCTACGCGCCAACATTGCGGCACAACTCGTCGACGCCGTCGGGGACAACGTCGACGTTAAGAACCAGAACATCTTGATCCTGCAGGCGATGGCCGACAAGGCTCTTGCGGCCATGCCCGCCTTCGGCCTCAAGGCGCCGAGCGCCGCAATGAAGAAGGAAATGGACCGCGGGATTGCCGCCGCCCGGGAAATCCTGGCGCGTGAGAGCAAAGACAAGGGCGTTACGCCTGAGATTGTGTCGAGCGCGTCCGGCACGATCCCGGTCCTGTATCAGGCGATGGACCAGAAGGTCGCCGCGGCGGACGGGTACATCGACTACATCGAGAAAAATCGCGGCGACGCCGGCAAACAGAAAGGCGCGTTCAACGAGGCCGGTTCGCTTTTGCTCCCGCTGGTTTCCGACCCGACTACAAAAGGGGATGCCGCACTGTCGCAGGCGTGGGAGCGGTTTCTGCCGATCGCGGTGGACAAATTCGGCCGGAAGGATTTCGCGTACGAATACGCGGGCCGGCTCCGGTCGAAACAGAAATTTGCCGACGCGATCCGGTACTACCAGCAAGTGCCGAAAGACGGCAAAATTTATCCGACGGCGATGTACCGGATGATGGTGACGATGACCGACCTGCTTTACGCGGTCGGGCCGGACAAGAAGCCGCTGCTCAAGCCCGACGCCCGGGCGGCGCTGCTCAAGCAAACGCTTGCGGCCGCGGAGGAAGTAAAGCGGGAGTCGTTGGCGGCCGTAGACAAGGCGACGGACCAGAAAGATAAATCGGCGATCCAGAGTCGCGTAGCGGTCGTCACGCTCACGCAAGCGGAATTGGCGGCGTCCGGCGACAAGCCGGATTGGCAGAACGTGCTCGCGCTTCTGGAAAACTTCGAGAAGCAGTCGGCGGGCTTGGAAAATGAAGCTGCCCTGAACAAGAAGGTCATGGAGCTGCGCGTCGCGGGGAACATGCAACTCAAACAGTTCAACAAAGCCGCCGAGGGGCTGATCGCGCTGCTCGCGAAGGAGCCCGGCGGCCGAGCCGCGGGGCTGGTGCTGGGCATCGTGCAGCAACTTCGCAACGACTACGACCGCTCGACCGCCGAGGGGAAAAAAGACGCCGCCCGGGACATCGCGGGCAACCTCGCCAACCTCACCGGGTTTCTCGTGAAATGGGCGTCGGACAGCAAAGACCCGAACGTCAACAAGAACCTGTACCTCTACAAGGTCTATGACGCCGACACCCAGCGGATTTATGGAACGTCGCTCGACGGCGAACAGCGGACGGCTCAGCTGAAAAAAGCAATGGAGGCGTTTCAGGCGATGCGGACGCCGGAGAACGTCGCCGCGTATGAGGCATCAGTCGCGGAACGGCAGAAGGACAACCCGCGGGACAAGACCGACCCCGACGCGTCCGACCCGTCCGTCACCCTCGGCATGGCGCTGACCAGTTACGACCTTCAGGACTGGAAGACTGCCGCGACAGAGCTGAAAAAGCTGCGTTTCGCCGGCAAGATCGGCACCCGCAGCCGCCCGGAGGTGGACGCCAAAACCGGCGAAGCGAAGATCGTTCCCAACGAGCAGTATTGGGAGGCGATGTACAAGTACTATAACGCCGTGAGCCAGTGGGCGTCCGGCGCTCCGCAAGACGAAGACGCCCGCAAGGAACTGGACGCCGTGAAGACGCTCATGCGCCGGGACTACGTTGCCGGGGCCGATGACGTGGGCGGGACGAAATGGCGCGAGGAGTTCGAGTCGCTCCGAAAGACGTTGGTTCCGGATTTGAACGTCGACGAACTACGGCAAGCCGTAAACGGCGCGCCCACCGCGGCCCCCGCGTCGGCTTCCGAACCAGCGCAGCCGCCTGCCACCGCGCCGGTTGAAAGCAGTTCAAAGTAATCGATTGCGTCCCGCGATCGGGGCGGGCAACTTGCTGACCGACAATTGGATCAATAAAAAGCCCCCACGATCGAAATTGTGGGGGCTAAAAATTTTTCTGCCGACGCTGTCGAGCGATTTTTCTCGATTCACCCGACGGTCCACGTCTCCTCGCCCGTGACAAGCTTCTGGAGATCGCCCACGCCGAGCTTCTCGGTTGCCGCTTTGTTCTGCCGGCGGACGAGGTCCACGTAACGTTCCTGCTCGACCGCGCGAAACACGCCCAGCGGCTCCGGGAAGTCCGGGTACCGCATCCGGCTGAGCAAAAACGCCAGGCTCGGCTCGGCGGCTTTCTCGTCGTGAATGAGCAAATCGTCGGGACTGACCCCCCCGGCCTTGCCGTCGCCGACGTCAACGACCTCCGGGTTCATCGCGTGCAGGCGAATGCCTTTCGTGCCGTCCTTGCCGAACGTCAGCGGCTTGCCGTGTTCGAGGTACAGCGTGTTGTCAGACTTCGTGGCTTTGTCGGTGGCGTAGTTGTAGGCGCCGTCATTGAAGATGTTGCAGTTCTGGTAAATCTCGACGAACGCGGTGCCCTTGTGATTGGCAGCGCGCTCCAGCACGTACTCGAGATGTT
>JBKJRK010000480.1:0-5482 GCA_046593135.1 Tepidisphaeraceae bacterium
GTGCCGGGAGAACCGCAAGCGACAGAAACAGGGTTGTGATGCGGAACGATTGAATCGGCATTTTTCGTACCACGGGTTTCCAACCCGTGTCTCGGGCGAAGCACGGGTTGGAAACCCGTGGTACGGGAAGCTACTTCCCGTTCATGTCCAGGCACACGAACTGGTCGCGGCCTTTGCAGTAGAGCTTCCCGTCGTAGAGCAGTGGCGACGCCCAGATCTGGTCGGCGTCAAATACGTCGGCCTGGCTGAGCAGCTTGTACCCCTTGGGCGTGGCCTGGACGAGGCCGAGTTTGCCGCGCTCGCTCATGGTGATGAGCTTGTCGCCCGCGCGAACGATCGACCCGCCGGGCCCGAGGCGCATTTCGCGGTCGTTGGCCTGCCAGGCTAACTGGCCGGTCTTCCAATCGATGCAGACGAGGTTCCCGCCGCTGTTGCCGTACACGAATCCGTCGTCAAGAATAACCGGCTGAAACTTGCTCTTCAGCGATTTAGATTCCCACACTTTTTTCGTCGACTTGCCTTCAATCTCGTACATCGCCGCCCGGCCGGTGTCGTATTCGGCCGTGAAAAGCACACGGCCGTCATGAACGATCGGGGTCGTCGCGTTAACGTCGTAGCGGGTTTCGAATTCGTCGCCCCAGACGGTCTTGCCCGTCTCGGGATCGATCCCTCCGACCGCCTTGCCGGCGAAGATGATGAGCTCAGGCTTGCCTTTGACGTCGGCGTAAACAAGGGCCGCGTACCCGGCCTTCGTTTTGCCCTCGGCCTTCCACTCGATCTTGCCGGTCTGCTTGTTCACCGCCACGGCGATCGGCCCGCCGTCGCCGGTCTGAACGAAAATGCGATCGCCCACGATCAACGGACTCGACGCGCAGCCCCATCCCAGCGGCTTGGTCCCTGTTTCCTTGAGAACGTTGACCCGCCAGGCTTCTTTGCCGTCCGCCAGCTCGCGGCAGACGAGGTCGCCGGCCTGCCCAAACGTGTAGACTCGCTCGCCCTCGATAGTCGGCGTCGCACGGGTGCCCGCATACTGCGGCTTCCAACTGATCTTGTACGCCTGTCGCCAAATAATTTTCCCGTCGCCGGCGTTGAAAGAGGTGAGGGCTTCTTCCTTATTGTCGTCGAGGGTGAAAAGGTAGATCTTTCCCTCGCGCGCGACGGGGCTGGCGTGGCCCTCCCCGACGTCCGCCGACCACAATTCCTTCGGACCGTCGGCCGGCCATTTCGGGGCGATTTCCTCCTTGCTGATGTTGTCGCCGCGCGGGCCGAGCCACTTCGGCCAGTCTTCCGCGGCCGAAGCAATGGAGCACGCGCCTACAACCACGAGCAAAGCGAAGTTCCGAGAAAATGACACGGGAATCCTCCATTCACTGGACACGGTGAGACGTCCAATGATAGGCCGGCGTTACTCCGCGCGGAGGTCGGCGGCAGTGATGTTTCTCTGGCCGATCCATACCGCGACGCCGAGCCCCGCTAGCCCGGTCAGCAGCACGCCCGCGAGCGTGGCTGCCAGGCCCCAAAGGTTCATTGTGCCCGACGCCGTGGCCAACGCCGGCAGAATGCCGACGAGCGCGCATCCCGCTCCAATGACCAATCCGAGCACCAGCAAAAAAGCGTTCTCCGCCAGCACAAGCCTCACGCGCGACGCCGGCGTGAAACCGAGGGCCGCGAGCAACGCGAGCTCAGTTCGCCGCTCGACCAAGCCGCGGAGAAGCACAACGGCCAAGCCAACCGCGCCCAGCATCAACCCCAGCGACCCGAGCGTTTGAAACGTCGACAGGTAGGTGTTGGCAACTTCCGCGTAGGTCGCCAAGCGCGCGGCGGTCGTATCGACCGTCACGGCGTAGCCTTCCAGCTCGGTGTTCAACTTCTTCTGCACTTCGGCAACGTCGTCCGCACCGGCCTCCAGCAAGACGGTTCCGAAGCCGCCCTGGCTGGGAAACAGGCGGAGAAAGTTCGCCTCGCCCATGAGCAGTTCGCTTTGGAAGATGCTGTGAGAGAGCGTCGCGACGAGCTTGAGCTGGCGCGGGACGCCGCGTTGGTCTGTGAGCGGAAGTGTGTCGCCGATGCCGAGCTTGAGGATGTATTGAGCCGTCTCATGGTCGGCGATGACGGGCACGATGTTAGGATCGCCGGTGGGTTGATCGAGCAGCGGCCAAGGATTGTCTGAGGTAGTGAAACGACCCGCCCAGACCTGCGGCGAAGGAACGGCAAGGATCGTCGGGCTGTCCGGCTTTGTGAGGTTCAGGCAACTTACGTCCTGGCCGGCCCACGTCCGCATCGACACGAAATTCACGCGACTCCAAATCGCGGCCTGTGGGTCGGCGATGCCGAGCAGTTCCCGCCCGCGCGGGGTGGCGAGATCGCCCGTTAAGGGGATGCCGCTTTGCAGGACGAGTCGGTAGCCGCCGGCGCCGGAGGATTTGTCGTGCGTGTCCTGGGGCTCGCCTTGCTTCAGCGACGCGACGGTGACGAGAGTGAACGCCGCGAAGGCGATCAAGCCGGCGGATAGAGCGCTCCGGGCGCCGTGCCGGGCGGCGTTGCGGAGGCCGAGGCGCTCAAGGGTGGTGACGCCGGCGTGTCCGACAACGACGCGTTGGCGGGGCCGGAGTTGCCCCGCGAGAACAAGCAGGCACGACGCCAGCAGCAATCCGCCGCCGCCGAGAAAGGCGCCTTGCGCGTACTGCGGCTTCAGTCCGCCGAAGACGAGCAGTACCAGGCCGACGGCCACTCCACCGACGCCGCCTCGCGTCGTCCACTGCCCGGATGATTTTGCCGTGGTCGTCCCACGATCGCTCCACCCGCCCGCGAGTAGCGTGGCTTCGGGTGTGCGCCCGACGCGCCGGACGGCCCACAGCACCGCGAAAAAAGCGACGAGCACACTGCCGAGCAGCCCGATGACAAGCGTCGGCGGCTCGACGAACAGGCGCATGGCGGTCGTGCCGACGGCGTCTTTCCACCACGTCCGCAGGCCTGCGATCATGAGCCAGGTGTAGCCGACCGCGCCGGCGAGCCCGAAGACGCCGCCGACGAGGGCGAGCACCATGCCTTCGGCCAGCGCGAGCCGGCGGAGACGTTTGGGACCGAACCCGACCGATGCGAGCAACCCGAGTTGTCGCGCCCGCTGTTCGATGTTCAGCCGAAAGAGCATCGCGACGAGCAGTACAGCCGCCGCAATGAGAAAGAAGCTGAACCCGACGAACAGCATCGCGAAGTCGGTGCCGCCGCCGGCTGCCGCGAGCTGGCGGGCGCGGATCGGCTGAAATGCGAGACCCATCGCCGCCGGGTCAATCCTGCTCCGCAGCGCCGCGGCAAACGCTTCGGCTTTGTCGGAAGGAATGCGCAGGCTCGTCACGTCGCCGAACGCGCCGCCCCACAGGCGCTTGGCGGTGGCGAGGTTGACGAAGAGCTTGGGCGCCGCGCGATGCTTATCCCAGTACGCCTCGTCGGCCTTCGTCACCTTCGACTTGTCGATCTCGACGCCTTCCGGCGGATCCCAATCCGAAACGCTGCCGGCGTCGGTCAGACCCTTGTATGCGGGCGTCAGCGTCGGATCGGCGCCGACGCCTTCCATCGGCAAGATCGCAGCCACCTTCAACGGATCGCTTTGCACGACCTTCAGATCGCCCCCGGCTTCACGCCGGTAGTACGCGAGCTTCAGGGAATCTCCGACGGCGATGCCGAGTTGGTCCGCCGTCCATGCGTTGAGTGCGACCTCGTTGTTGCCGAGCCGTCGACTTCCCAGGTCGCTCAACCCGGCGGCGACGGCGTAGTGGATTACTTTTCCCAATGCGCCCTCACCGGCGACCGCCGCGACGTCGTTCACGAGGTACACCGACACCTCGCGCAACGCCACGCCGAGCTCGGAAGCGACTTGCCGGGCCGCATCCAAAACGGGCGGCTCGATAAACGTCGCCCGGGAGTTCAGTACGGCCTCCGGGTTTCCCGCGGCGCGGTCGAGCGATAGGCCGTAGTCGGACAGCGTGACAACCTCTTTGAGCCGCGTGTCTAATTCTCGAACCGCCGCGGCGGACGACGCGTCGCCCTTCTCGTCTACGAGAATCGCGTTCACGCGATTAGGCTGCTCCACCGACCCTTGCAAGTCCGTCAGATTCAACCAGAGGTTGCGGGGGACACGCTGGCTGCCTTCGAGGTTAAAAAGCGAAACGACCCCTGGCGCGTCTTCGACACCGGCGAGTTCGATTCGGTCTCCCGAGACGACTTCACTGACACCGCGGCGGGCGAGCGTGGCGTCGCGCGGCGCGTCGAGGGCGGCCGCGACGGTATAGAGGGCCTCGCCGCCGGCGGACAAACCCAGCGCTCGCGCCACTTCGCCGTTCACGACGCCGCGCCGGCGAGGGACGTCGACCCACGGCTTGCCGCTAAGTGCCGGCGCGCCGACGGCGGCTATCTGCACGCCGCCGGTTCGGGCCGATCCGTCGGCGTTGGAAGCGCCGCCGCGAACCAGGATCGCGGGCGTGAAGACGAATCGCTCGCCGAGGCCTTTTTGCCCGAGTCGCTCGACGAGCGACTGCTCGAAGAATCGGGTTGAGACCAGGGCGTGATCGACCGGCCCGAGGCGCTGAACGGTCAGCGCCCGCAGGCTGCCGCGCACGCTGTCCCCGACCATCAGCGCGCCGGTGAGCACCGCCGTTGCGACGGCCATTCCGAGTGCGACCGCGAGATTCGTGGCGCGGAAATAGAACAGGTTGCGGAGAATGAGCCGGCGGTTATTCACGATTGAAGGACGCCGTCGGACACGCGCAGCCGGCGGTCGAAAGTTTCGGCCAGCGCCGCGCTGTGCGTCACGACGACGAGCATGGCGCCGGAGCTTGTCGAGGCCGACCGCAGTAATTCGCCGATGCCGAGTGAATTTTTGGAATCAAGGTTTCCTGTCGGCTCGTCACAGAGCAACAGGGCCGGCCGGTTCATCAGCGCGCGGGCGACGGCGACGCGTTGACGCTCGCCGCCGGAGAGTTCGCTGGGAAGGTGTGTCGTGCGACCCGCGAGGCCGACTTGTTCTAGTAATTCCGCCGCGCGATCCGCGTCTTCTTTCCCGACACGACCGGCTGCCAGCTTCGGGAGGAGGACGTTCTCAACCGCCGTGCATTGGGGAAGGAGGTGGTGGTCTTGGAAGACAAATCCCACCCGCCCACTCCTGAACTTCGCGAGATCGGAGGGTGAGAGGCTGAAGGGATCAACACCGTCGAGCGTCACCGCCCCGCTCGTCGGGCGGTCGAGCGTGCCGAGGATGTTGAGCAGAGTGCTCTTGCCCGAGCCGCTCGGGCCGACGATCGCAAGCGACTCACCCGGCGCGATCGAAAGCGACACCCCGCGCAAAACCACGAGCGGCTCGGCGGGCGTCGGATACGACTTGTGCACCTCGACCGCGCTCAAGCCCGCGCTGCGCGGTTGAGCCCCTCCATTCGACGTACCGGCTTGTGCAATTTTCGTCATGTGTCCCGCGCAATACGGATTTTTA
>JBKJRK010000570.1:0-8593 GCA_046593135.1 Tepidisphaeraceae bacterium
ATCGATCTTCACGGGGACGAAACCGCGCAGCTTGGCTCCAACGCCGGCGTTGCTGAAGGTTTCCGATTTCATCATCTGGCAGGGCCCGCACCACGACGCCGTGAAGTAGAGGAGCACGGGCTTGCCGTCCCGCTTCGCTTCGTCGCGTGCCGCGTCGGCGTCGGTACGCCAGGGGATTTTTTCGTCGCCGTGAGACGTCTTCGAGACCACCGTAATCGCCGCGACCACGGCGATGATCGCAAAGAGCACGGCCAGGGGCTTGTAGGCGGTGCTTTTTTCGGACACGGCATATCGTAGGCGTGTCCGGCGGTTGTCCGCCATGTGTCCGTCAGGGGCGATACCGTTCCACCAGCAACTAAAACATGTCGACACGCCGGGGCAAAGAGCCTGTGAACTTTTTGTGGCGCGGGCGTCGCGCCCGCGTTTTCGACACGAGGAACGCGGGCGAGACGCCCGCGCCACGTAAATCTTCACAGGCTCAAAGCGTAGCGCCGCCCCGGATCTCGTCGCGCGATGCGGAGGCGAAGAGTCCGGGGCGGCGCTGCGCTCTACCCCGGCGTGCGGGCGCATCTGCGCGTCAGTTTGCGGGCGACGTGTCTCGGGTGTGTCCGGCGCGAAGCTCCGTCCCGGCGCGTAATCGCGCGATGTTGCTACGATGCTTGTAGCCAATCAGTCCTGCCATCAGCACGGCGAAAATCAGCAGCGGGAGCTGGGCGCCGAAGACGTCCCATCCGCGAAGCAATCCGACGACGACGTACGCAATGGGAAACGCGCACGAGCCGAGGATTGATGAAAGGCTCACGTAGCGCCACAGTTTGAACGTCACTGTCCATACGAGGGCGCCGACGAAGGCGGGAATCGTGAAGTAGGGCCATAGGCCGAGCAGCACGCCGGTGCTCGTCGCGACGCCCTTGCCGCCCTTGAAGCCGAGGAAGAGGCTGAACATGTGGCCGAGGATTGCGGCAAAGCCCACTGCGAGCCAAAGCAGGTATGTGCGGCGGTCAAGTGATTCGTTCCGCAACACCAGCGCCGCGGCGAGCATGGGTAGCAGGCCCTTGAGCAGGTCGAGGACGAAGACGATCGCAAAGAACTTTTTGCCCAAGAGCCGGCCGACGTTGGTCGCGCCGATGTTGCCGCTGCCGGCTTTCCGCGGGTCGACGCCTTTGGATTTGCCGACCATCAGCCCGAACGGAATCGACCCGAGCAGGTAGGCGAGGGGGACGAGCCATGCAACTTGTTGCGCCGCGGACATGCGCGATGTTTCTATCCGATCCTGCCGGCGGTGTCTTGGAGAGGACGCTTCAAAGGTCTACGCGATCGCCGACGCGCACTCCAATTACCAGTAATACCGCTCGTTCAAGAGGCGGTACTCCGATTCACGTGCATCGAAAAGCGTCCAGTGCAGCGCGGTGAATGCGATTTGCACTGCGGCGATCAGGACCAACGCCCGCACCGCCCGGGCGTGATATCCGCGCCCGCGGAACAGCGGAAGGTCGATCGCCAATCCCAGCGCGAGGGTCGGCAGAAACGCGATCCAAAGGCGCGGCAGTTCATAGGTCACGCCGAGCGGGCCGTAAATCAGCAGCATCACCCCGGTGGTGCACAGCGCCAGCCGCGCACCGAATCCCAATTGCCGGCGGCGGAGCGTGAGACCGAGCAACGTCCAAAATCCGGGGCTGACGAACAGCAGGAAGATCGGCAGTCCGATCGCGTACCAGATCGCGCGGTTCATCTCGAACGTCTGCTGCAACTCGGTCCACCGCCGGGATACGGCCCACAACGTGAGCGGGATGTTCCAGCCGAGCGCCAGGTAAGCGATTGCACAGACGACGATCCCACCGACCGCGGCCGCGAGGATGTTGCGAAGTACGACGAGAACATCGCCGTCGTGCCGTGCCTGCCATAGCGTCGCAAGTAGAGCGATGACGCTGACCCAGATGTGAACCAGGCCCGCGGTGGCGCCGACGGTAAGAATCGCCCCGCCGAGCGCCGCAAGCAATATCGAGCGACGCTGCCACGCCGCGAACCACGCCCAGAGCATCAGGTTGATCGTGAGGAGTTGTCCCGGATCTTTTCCGGGGACGAAGTGGACGTTACACGGGTTGAACGTCACGACGATCGCGAACACCGCCGCCCCGGCGGGGGAAAGAAAACGGCGGCCGAGGGCGTAAGCGGAAAACCCGCTGAGCACCCACACCGCCGTCAGCACGACGCTCATCCGCACTTCTTCCGCGATCGCGGGGGTTATCGCCGGCTCGACGTTGTGTACTTCGATCAACCACCGCTCGATCCGGCCCGGCGATTCCGGCGGGTTCCAAGCCGCGCAACGCACCGCGTACGCCAGCACCGTCGTAAGCGGCGGGTTGGACAACACCCGCGTCCCACCCATTTCCTTCGGCGATTTCCCTAGAGTCTCGCCGGGAAACTCCGCGAGGTATGACGCAAGCGATCGCACCTTCTCGGCTTCAGAGACGAACGCCCCGTCCGTCGAGAGGCTGCTCATGTTGAACGACTGCTGACTCAACGGCCCCGGCGGTCCCCACCACACCCACACGCCAGCCCCGAGCATTGCGAGCGTCAGCACGGCACGCCCCGCAATCCGGCCCGCACGATCCGGGCGTGCCAACGCCCACACCGCCCCACACGCCAGACTGCCGACCACCAACAGCGGCCACGTCCGCTCAACGCGCCACGCCGCGATCGTAGAATAGAGGATTGAAAAATAGCCTTGCCCGAGGCGAACACCCGCGAAGAACAACACGAGAAGCAGAGCGAAGGAAACGAAGAACGACCCTCCGAGCCACAAACCCAGCGTGCGCGACGTACGGGGCTTGACGGCCGGCTGCTCGGGAACGGAATTGCGCCGCCGCTTCCGCGCGTCACGCGAGGTCATGCGAGCCATCCTACTCGACGGGCGGCACAAAACGTTTTTGTTGCCGTTGCGCTACACGTTCCGCGCCGGCAGCGCCAGCGCCTTCACGCGCAGGATTCCGGGACGCGCCTTCAGGCGGTTCAGCAGGGCGTCGGGGGGGGCGCTGTCGGTCTTGATGACCATCAGCGCGGTGGCGCTGCCGTCCTTGTCGATCTCGCGGCTGATGACCATGTCGGCGATGTTGACGTTGGCGTCGCCGAAGGTCGTGCCGACGGTGCCGATGACGCCGGGCTGGTCCTTGTTCTGGATCAGGACCATGTTGCCTTCGGGGATCATGTCCATCTGGTATCCGTCGATGCGGAGGACGCGCGGCAGGCCGTCGGCGTAAACCGTGCCGAGGATGCGGTGGCTCGCGGGCTGGCCGTCGGGCGTATTGCCTTCGGCGCGGACGCCGACGACGTCGCCGATCAAACCGGCCGGCGGGGCGGGCTCGTGGATCGCGACCAGTTCGATTCCGCGGGCGCGGGCAATGTGTTCGACGTTGATGACGTTCACCGCGCCTTCGCCGAGGTGCGGCTTGAGCAGTTCGACGGCGGCCAGGCGGAGGAGCGTGTTCATGTGCTTGGGCGCGCGGGTGCCGCTGGCGCGGAGGGTGATCGTCTTGTAGCCGCACTCGCACACGCCGGCGAGAAGCGTGCCGACTCGGGCGGCCAACTTTGCAAAGGGGGCTTCGTCGGGAGGCAGGTCGAGCTTGATTCCGCCGGCGTTGACCGCGCCGCGGATCTCGCCGCTGGTGAGGTACGCGACGATCGCCTTGCACGCTTCGACGCTCACTGCGGTCTGGGCTTCGTCCGTGCTCGCGCCCAAGTGCGGAGTGAGCACGGCGTTCTCGATGCCCATCAGCGGATGGTCTTTCGCCGGGGGTTCTTTCTCGAACACGTCGAGCGCGGCGCCGGCGATCTTCTTTTCCTTCAGCGCGTCGGCGAGTGCCATCTCGTCAACCACTTCGCCGCGGGCGTCGTTCACGACGAGCAGATTTGGCCTACAGGTGTTGAACAGCCGTTGGCGGTTGAGCAGGTGTTTCGTCGCGTCGCCGCCGGGGACGTGAAACGTGATGACGTCGAGTTGGCCGAGAAACTCGTCGAAGTCGCGGACGAGCTTCACTTTGCCGTCCAAAGCACTCTCGGCGGGAAAGTACGGATCGAATCCGACGACTTTCATCTCCATCGCGAGGGCGCGCGTAGCGACAGTTCTCCCAATACGCCCGAGCCCGACGATGCCGAGCGTCTTACCGGCGAGTTGGGTGCCTTGGTAGATGCTCCGCTTCTTCCAATCCAGCGCGCCGGATTTCAGGCTCGCGTGGGCCATGGGAATCTTGCGGGCAAGGCTCAACATCAGCGCCAGCGCGTGCTCGGCGGTCGAAAGGGTGGAGGCTTCGGCGGTATTGAGAACAAGAATGCCCTTGGCGGTGGCGGCGGGGAGGTCGATGTTGTCCACGCCGACGCCGGCGCGGGCGATGGCCCGCAGTTTCCCCGGATTTTCAAGGACTTTCGCCGTGACTTTCGCGCCCGAGCGGACGATCAGCGCGTCGTAAGCCGGCACTTCGGCCGCCAGCTCGTCTTCTTTCAATCCGACTTTTACGTCGTAGCTCGTGCCGGACTGCTTCAGGAATTCGAGCCCCTCGTCCGCCAGCTTGTCCGCCACCAGAATGCGCATGTCCGTCACGTCCCTTCGCGTTTGATAAGGCGAGGAATCCTATGGAAACGGTGGCAGGGGGGCAACCCCGTGGCACGGGCTACCAGCCCATGTCTCATTCCATCTTGCTTTGCTGAAAACCTGCTTTCGCCGCCGATGCGGCACCGATTATCACCGATCAATTCCGAACGGATCGGTGTGCATTGGTGGCAAGAACAGGCATTCAGCAAAGCAATTGATCTTAGCGGAGAAAAAAGCACGGGCTGGTAGCCCGTGCCACGGAAGAAGTACGCTAAAATGCTTTCCCATGGCACGATCCGCGCAGTATTCCCGTACCCGGCGATGGCTTATGCAAGTCGTGATGGCAGCCGTGCTGCTGGCAACGATTGGCTTGGCGGCGCTGCTCGCCCGGAGTCGGCAACAGGCGACGGCGTTTGCGGGGAAACCTCATCTGACCGACACGCTCGCCATCCGTCTGCCGAAGAAGTGGAGAGTCTTTCAGGACCCCGAAGAGCCGGGGCAGTTACCGACCAAAGTCGTGGCGACCGAGATGGCGATGGCTTCGAACCCGCGAACGATCGTGGTGTACCAAACCGCGGTTTCGAGCGAATCTTCTGAAGAAGTCCTTCGAGAGTATCTTTCCCGCGAGCCGGGAGACCTTGGCGGCGCGGAACCGTTCGACGTCTTGGACCATCCCGGCGTCATCGCACGATTCGACAGCATTGTGGCGATTCCCGAAGACCCGCTCGGCCGAGCTGAATTGATTCCCGGCTGGTACGCCGCCGCCGTCGTGCCGAATGCCGGGCCTGGGAACAGCAATCTGGGCGTCGTTGTCGGCGTTTATGGCGAGACCGCTGCCGGGCCGCCGGGGCGGGGGCTTGTCCGCCAGGTGGCAGACGGGCTCAGCGTACGGGCGCGTTAAGCAGGGCGATCGCATGTGGCAACTCGTAGGGGCGAACCTTGTGTTCGCCCTTTTTCCCCTGCTTGGTACGAAGGGCGAACATAAGGTTCGCCCCTACGCGCCCCGGCTCAAAACGATACAGGTGCGATCGCCCTGGCGCGTTAAGCCGGAATTTCAGAAATTCGCCCACAGTCCGCCGCCGAACGATATGATGGCTCCGCTGCACCGGGGGGTGCGGGACGTGCTTTTCTGACAGCCTTGGCCCAGACCAACATTGATTCGGCAGCAAGGATTTATCCCATGACACGACACGCGACACCTTTGACGCGCCCGGCCGGGCGGTTGACGATGGGATTTGCCCTGTCGTTGGCGACGGTTTCGTTCGCCTTCGCTCAAGCCGCACCCGCCCCGAGTCGACCAGCATCACCGTCGCGGCCCGTCGCCGTGGCGCCGGCCGCGCCCGTGACGGCGCCCGTCCCGGCTACGGAAACCACCAAGCCGTCGGAAATTCTCATCGACCGTCCCGATGCCGATCCCGAACAACGCGACGCTTTGCTCGGCGAAGTCTTTGAAAGCAAGGGCAACGGCCTGTCGTTTCGCCCCCCCAAGGGCATGACTCCCATCCGCCGGTTGGGGGCGGCCGACATCATCGAGTTCGTGAACGAGTCGAAGGGCTGGAGCCTGAAGGTCAGTAAGATCATGCTCCCCAAGCCGGGCGCGCTCACCGAATGGCGCGACGCGCAAGGCAACCTGAAGCCCGGCGTGCTGGAGCACACCGCCGCCCGACTAAAGGAAGAGATTCCCGAAGCGCAATTCCTCCGCACCGAAAAAATCAACATCGGCGACGGCGATGTCGGAATGATCGCGCTGCGCTACACGAAGAACCTGAAGTCGCTGCTGTCGCAGCAGGCGATCGTGCAGCGCACGGACCAGTTGTACTACCTGCTCTCGCTGACCACGCCCGGCGCCCCCAAGGGCCCCGCCGAGGCCGCCGCCGTCACCAGTGAAAAGCTAGCCGTCGAGACGTTTCAACAGGTCCTCGACGGCGTGAAGCTGCTCGATTTGGCCGCGATTCGCCAGGAACAGGACAACCGGCTTTTCCGCACGCGCGGGCTTCTGGTGAACCTCACCCCCGACAAGCTCCGCAAGACACTGGCCCCGAAGCAGTGGCTCCGCATCCTGAAAAACGGCAAAGACGTCGGCTACACTTACATTGAGGAAAAGGTATCGGCCAAGGGCGCGCAAGACGGCGTCGAGATTCGTTTGCGCACCCGGCTCTTGCCCAACCCGGAACTACAGGTCGACGTGGGGTCCATCCTGTTCACGTCGATGGACCTCCGCCACGAAGACTGGTCCACCGTCACCGAACAAGCCAACCCCAAGCAACGGGCGGCCAACAAGGACGTCAAGCCGGCACAGGTGACGGAGTTCGGCGTCAGCGACCGGCGGGTGGTGCCGGGGCAGGGCGACGTGTACAGCTTGCAGGTCTTGTTCGAGAGCAACAAGGAGGCGGCCGAGCCGGTCGTGCGCGACCTGCCGCCGTTTTATCTCCCGCAGGCGATCTCGCAACTGTTGCCCAGGCTCGTTCCACTCGGCGAGCCGAAGGGCTACATGTTCATGTCCTACACCGCCGACAACCGGGAAGTGACGTCGCGGTACGTCGATGTGCTCGACCAGCGGAAAGTGCAGTTTAACAACAAACTCGTCCGGGCGGTTCCCGTCGAAGACCGTAACGGCCTGGAAGGCGCCGTCACGACTCATTATCTCAGCCCGACCGGCGAGTGGTACGGCAGCGAGAACAAAGAGACCGGCTACATGGTCATCCCGTCAAACGAAGCCACGCTGCTCAACCTGTGGAAAGACGCCAACCTCACCGGCCCCGAGGCCGCCGGCCCGGACAAGCCGGCGCCGCCGGCCGCCCGCGACGAAGAGCCCGGGCCCGACGCGCGCAAAACCAGTCCTGCCAAGGGTTCAGGAACTTCTGACAAAGCATCGCCGGGACCGCTCGGCGCCCGGCGACGCGGCAAGTAATTGCAGCCGGCGGATTCCACCAGTTTGCGCGTGTTTATATCCGATAATATTCGTTGATGGTTCGAACCACGCTTAAGCTCGTGATGCTCGCCGTCCTCGTCGTCGGCGGGCCGTTTGCTCTTTACCGCTACGAGCGGCACAGCAGCGTGCTGGTCCAACTCGACGAGCAGAAGAAAAAGACGCAGGAGCTTGAAGAGATTGTCACCCACCTCCAGGCCGACACGCGCGTGGCCGACCTCATCGTCACGGACCAGCACGACGTGAACGGCGTGGTCCAGACGACACTCCTGTTCGTCGAATACGCCAGGGACGGCTCCCCCCTGCCCGCAAAGCGTTTTACCATCGAAGGCAAACAGGCCCACATCGACGCCATGGTCGTGAAATTCGACGGCCGATTCGTCCAAAGCCGCGACCCCCTGCGCGGCAGAAGTGTCGCGCTGTTCACGCGCCTGTTCGGCGACAAACAAACCCCCGAACAAGCCCACCGCATCGACGACCCGCGCCAGATACCGGCCGTCTACCAAGGCGCCAGCCCCCAGGTCAGCGAATTCGAACAAACCCTCTGGCACGACTTCTGGCGACTCGCCGACGACGAAGCCTACCGCAAACAAATGGGCGTCCGCGTCGCCCAAGGCGAAGGCGTCTGGCGCTCCTTCGAGCCCAACAAGCTCTACACCCTCACGCTCGACAACGACGGCGGGCTGAACATCACGTCCGAACCCCTCAAAGGCATCTACAGCGAAGCGCTGAAACGGAACGCCGAAGCAAAGCTGAGCGGGTAACCCGCTTGGTTTCCTTCATCCAAGCAACTTGGCTTCATCCGTTTCGCGGAGGCCCTTTGGACCTCCGCGAACCGGAGATTCAGTTAAGCGAAACAGATATACTTCTGTCGTGAATATCCGAGTAAACGGTGAAGAGCGCGACGTACCCGAAGGGCAAACCCTGCGCGCTCTCGTCGAATCTCACAAGCTGAAGCCCGAGAAAGTTGCGATCGAGCTGAACCGACGTCTCGCCCGCGCGGATAAATACGATGTGCCGCTGGAGCAGGGGGATGAGGTGGAGATCGTGACGTTTGTGGGTGGGGGCGCATGAAC
>JBKJRK010000111.1:0-5192 GCA_046593135.1 Tepidisphaeraceae bacterium
GTTGGTTAGAGCATCTCGTTTACACCGAGAGGGTCAGGGGTTCGAGTCCCTTACCGCCCACTTTTCCCCTCCATGAAATGTAACCCGCCACGCACCGGCGACGCCGGCGCGGCGGGTCGTTGTCGGGAGGCGGCAAACCTCTTGACGCGCGCGGATGTTTCGACGATGGTCTGCGCCGTCAGGCGATCGCGTGGCCGGTGACAGGGAATCGGCCGCGAAAGGAAGGTAGGCCCAGATGTCCGGCGATTGACGTGTTGCGCGGCCCGCGCGACGTGGCGAAGCGCAGCCCCAGCCGTTTTGGAACCCGCGCATTCCACGTCCTGAAGCTTGAACGCTTCTACAACGAACAATTGCCTTGATCTGGTCTCAAGCCTTTGAAGACGGCGGGATTTATCAACCGGCTGCTTTCACCACTTTTGTACTTTACGCCCGCTTGACGCTGCGTACGATGGGCCTCTTCCTATGCCGCAGATCTTTCATCCCAGTGCGAACACGCTCGCCCGGGCTTCGATTCTCGGAGGCCTGTTCTTCATCGGCGCCATCGCTTTCGCCGTCTACGGCCTGAACACCGGCGACTACCAGACGCAGGTGAGCGTTGCCCGCGACCAGCCCGTGCGCTTCAGCCACGAACACCACGTCGCCGGCCTTGGGATCGACTGCCGCTATTGCCATACGACCGTTGAAAGCTCCAATTTCGCCGGCATCCCGGCGACGAAGGTCTGCATGACCTGCCACTCGCAGATCTGGACCAACGCCGAGATCCTCGAGCCCGTCCGCGAAAGCTGGCGGAAGAACCAGCCCCTGCAATGGACCCGCGTTCACGACCTGCCCGACTACGTGCAGTTCAACCATTCGATCCACGTCGCCAAGGGCGTCGGCTGCTACTCGTGCCACGGCGAAGTCGACAAAATGCCGCTGATGTGGAAAACGCACAGCCTGCACATGCAGTGGTGCCTGGAGTGCCACCGTGACCCTGCGAATCACCTCCGCTCCCGTGACGAGATTTTCGTGATGCGGGACCGGACAGTGCCGGCCGACAAGACGCCCCACGAGTTTGGGTTGGAACTGATGAAGCAGTATCACGTTAAGGCGGATATTCCCCAGGAGCCGGGCCACGAGAAGTTCCCGAATCCGCTGACGAACTGCTCGACGTGCCATTACTAAGAAGGTCGCGCCGCTGACCGCGACGCCCGACGCTGACGCTGATGTCGAACCGACAACAAGCCAAGATCGTGCCCTTGCCCCTGTTCCCGACGGTCCCCACCGGCGTTCCCGCCGCCGTGGCGCTGGAAGGATCAGACGTCGCCGTTGACTTCCAGTCCCTGCGCCGCCGCGCCGCCGACGAGCATGGCAAGCGTTACTGGCGGAGTATTCAGGAGTTAGCTGACAGCAAGGGTTTCGCCGACTACGTCCAGCGCGAGTTCCCGCAGCAAGCCGGCGAATGGCACGATCCCGTCAGCCGGCGCAACTTCATGAAGTTGATGGGCGCGAGCTTGGCGTTTGCGGGCGTTGGGCTGAATCTCGGCTGTGAGCAGCGGGAAGAGAAGATCGTTCCTTACGTCAATCCGCCGGAGAATATAATCCCCGGCAAGCCGCTGTTTTACGCGTCGGCAGTACCGTTTCGAGGCGGGCAGGCGATCGGCGTGCTCGTCGAGCAGCACATGGGACGCCCGACCAAGATCGAGGGCAACCCCGAACACCCCGCCAGCCTCGGCGCAACCGACGCCATGACACAGGCTTCGGTACTTTCCCTCTACGACCCTGACCGCTCTCAGGCCGTGAAGGAAGCCGGCCAGATCACCACTTGGGACATCTTCTTTGCCCGAATGCAGCGGGAGTTGTTCGACAAGGGCAAGCCCAAGGCCAACGTCCGACTCCGTATTCTGACTGAAACCGTTTGCTCACCGACACTTGCCGAAAACATTCGTCAACTTCTGGCGATGTTCCCACAGGGCGCGTGGCATCAGTATGAGGCGGTGAGCCGGGACAACGTCAACGCCGGCGCCCGCGCCGCATTCGGCAAGCCGACCAACACCTACTACGATTTCAGCAAAGCCGAGCGTATTCTGTCGCTCGACAGCAATTTCCTGCACGACGAGCCCGGCAGCATTCGCTACGCGCGGCAGTTCACCAACGGCCGGCGCATTCGGGTCGAGGAGAAGGACGGGCACAAGAGCCTGTACCGCGAGTCGGCGTCGAAGGTGAAGTCGGAAATGACGGCCGTCGAAGGCGGCTTCTCGATCAACCGGCTGTACGTCGCCGAATGCACCCCGACCATCACCGGCGCCGCCGCCGAACACCGCCTGGCGCTCAAGCCGAGCGAGGTGTACGATTTTGCCTTAGCCGTCGCCCGCAGCCTCGGCGTCGGCGTCGCCGGCGAAGACCGACCGGTCTCGCCCGCGATCACCAAGTGGGTCGCAGCGGTCGCCGAAGACCTTAAATCTCACCCCGGCAAGTCGCTTGTTATCGCCGGCGAACACCAGCCGAAGGAAGTTCACGTTCTCGCCCACGCGATCAACGCGGGCTTGCAGAACGTCGGCCAGACGGTGTTTTACACCGAGCCTGTCGAAGCCGAGCCACTCAAGGGCACGCAGATCGAGTCGCTGGCCACCCTGGTCAACGAAATGAACGCCGGCAAAGTTGACGTCCTCATGATTCTCGGCGGCAACCCCGTCTACAACGCTCCAGCCGACCTCGGCTTCGAAGCGGCCCTCGACGCGTTTGTCGCGGCCACGGTGCTGGATGAGCAAACGCGCAAGCAGCAGTTCGCCCACCAGGCGATTCACCTGAGCCCGTACTTCGACGAAACCAGCTACCGTTGCCACTGGCACCTGCCCGAATCGCACTTCCTCGAAGCGTGGGGCGACCTGCGTGCATTCGACGGTACGGTGACGATTCAGCAGCCCCTGATCTCGCCGCTGTACACGACGAAGTCGGCGTTGGAAGTGATCGGCACCCTCACGGGCAGCCGCGAACCCAACGGCTACGACCTCGTCCGCGCCTTTTGGCAAAAGCAGGCAGGCTTCGCCGGGGCCAACGGAACCAACTTTGAGCAGAACTGGAACCAGGCGCTTCACGACGGCCTCATCGCCGACAGTGCGTTCCCTCCCCGCCCGGCGGCCCTGAGCGGCGACCTGGCGTCGGCCACGGCCCGCACCGCGGTGCCGACGAAGGACAACGCTTACGAAGTCGTCTTCCGTCCCGACCCGTTTATCGGGGACGGGCGCTGGGCCAACAACGGCTGGCTCATGGAACTGCCCAAGCCGCTGACGAAAATCACCTGGGACAACGCCATCCTCGTTAGCCCGAAGACGGCGCTGGAGAAGTTCAACTTCGACCACCACAACGTCGACGACCGGCACGTCCCGATCGTCACCATCCGCCGCAACGGGCGCGAAGTCACCGGCCCGATCTGGATCTCCTACGGCCACCCCGACAATTCCGTCACCGTGTTCCTCGGCTACGGCCGCACCCGCGCCGGCCGGATTGGCGGCCGCGACGGGGAAACCAGCGGGTTCGACGCCTACAAGATCCGCGAAAGCAACGCCCCCGGCTTCGTCGCCGACGCCGAAATCGGCCTGGATCCGAAGGGCAACACCTGGGAAATCGCGTGCACCCAGCACCACCAGATGATCGACCACACCAACGTCACCGACGGCCCCTACGCCGGCGAAAACCTGAACGAGCAGCGCGACCTGGTCCGCACGATCAACTACAACGACTACAAGTCGGGAAATAACGCCGACGAAGGCCATCACCCCGATGAGGTGACGCTCTACCCGCCCTACTCCTACAACACCAACGGCCTCCACAAGTGGGGCATGGTCATCGACCAAAACGCTTGCATCGGCTGCAACGCGTGCGTGACGGCGTGCCAGTCGGAAAACAACATCGCGATCGTCGGCAAGCAGCAGGTCATCATGCAGCGCGAGCTGCACTGGCTCCGCATCGACACCTACTACACCGGCGACCCCGTTTCCCCCGACATGCTGTTCCAGCCGATGCTCTGCCAGCACTGCGAACAGGCCCCGTGCGAAGTGGTCTGCCCCGTGGCGGCGACCAGCCACAGCGACGAAGGCATCAACGAGATGACCTACAACCGCTGCGTCGGCACCCGCTACTGCTCCAACAACTGCCCGTACAAGGTCCGCCGGTTCAACTTCCTCCAGTACAACGAAAACTGGGTCGATTCGCTCAAGCTGATGCGAAACCCCGACGTCACGGTCCGCAACCGCGGCGTGATGGAGAAGTGCACCTACTGCGTCCAGCGCGTGAACCTCACCCGCATCGAGATGAAAAAACTCGACGCCGAGGCCACCGCCCTCGCCACTGAAGACCCAGCGGCGAAGTCACGCATCGACAACCAGGCCGCCGACTTCCTGGCCGACCTCCAGACGGCGTGCCAACAGGTCTGCCCGACCGAAGCAATCATCTTTGGCGACCTGAACTACAAAGATAAGGCGCCCGCGGCGAAGAAAAAGATCAGCGTCAACCGGCTGAAAGATCAGCCGTCCGACGTCCACTACTCGCTGCTGTCGGAATTGAACACGAAGCCGCGCACCACGTACCTCGCCCGGTTCCGCAACCCCAACCCGGCCCTCGTTGCCGCGGACGGTGCGGCGCCCAAGGCCCACGCGGCGCCGGCGCACGGATGAATTGGTGCGGCAGGCAGGCACTCCTGCCTACTGGCTCGGTGATTGGTGGGGCAGGCATTCCTGCCTGCCTCGACGCGAAGCGTCGAAGAGAAGAGTGCGAATCGCGGCTACGCCGCGAGGCAGGCAAGAATGCCTGCCCCACTAAGACGGTGAGACGGGAATGCCTGCCTCACTGAGACCGGTGAGACAGGAACGCCTGCCCCACTGAGACCGGTGAGACAGGAACGCCTGCCTCACTTGAAACCGTGAGGCGGGAAGGCCTGCCTCACCCGAGGTAATTGACCGAGACTTTCATGGCATCCAGCGGACAGCAAACCGACTCCCGCACGGCTGAAGCAGACCGTTACTCACCCCCCTCGGTGATCGGTCCCGGCCACACGTACGCGACGGCCAGCGACCAAATCAGCGCCATCGTTCAGGAAGAAAAACTGCGCCCCGGCTGGGTCATGGCGACCACGATCGCCTTCGGCCTCGTCGGCGTGCTGTTCATCTCGGTCGTCTGGCTGCTGATTCAAACCCCAGATGCCCGGGCCTTTG
>JBKJRK010000220.1:0-4195 GCA_046593135.1 Tepidisphaeraceae bacterium
GTTCCAGTACCCCCGGCTGTCTCGGGCAACCCGCGTTTTGATCGAAGCGTGCCCGAGCTCGACGCTGAAACGGCTCGGGCTGCCGCACCAGAACTACAAGCAGCCCGCGGGCGGCCCGCTGCTGGCCAAGCGGCTTCGCACCCGCCGGGCGATTCTGGACGGACTCTCGGGGTTGGTTGAATTTGATGGGCGCCAGCGGCGGACGATGATGCGCAACGGCGGCGGCGACGCCATCGACGCCGTCCTCGCCGCCGCCGGCGGGGCGGAGGCCTGGCGCTCGACACATCACCAATCGGTTGCACGTCACCCCCGCTACCGCCGCGAGGGGAAGCTGTTTGTGTGACAAAGAATACCGATCGGCCGGCTCGGCGCCGGCAAGCCCGGCCCGCAAAAGTTCTACGCCTCTACAATTTCCCGTCCGGTCGCTACAGTGGCGCGCGACACGGACAGGAGCCCATGACCACGACTACTACTACTGAGATTATGGCACAAGGCAACGTCATCGCCTTGACGGACGGCGTCGTCAAATTCGTTCCGTCGAACACGGCGTACCAGTTGCACCTCACCGCCGCGGGATATGGCGGGCCGCTTAACGTCCCGGTTCAGGGCGTCATTCGGGTGAACGCGCGCAAGGCGTACAGCGTACCGAGCGGCGGGAACTTCATCGCACCGATCTACGGCCCGCCGAGAACGATCCAGGGTCGGGTTCGGGCGATCGAAGGCAACACGCTCGTCGTGCACGCCGGGACGCCGATCCACGTCGCGCTCCCCGCCGAGGCGTCCGCAGTGGAACTCGCCAACGGCGTGATTACCGTCGGTTCCCTCGTCAACATCATTGCTTTCCCCGGGGCGACTTTTGACTGGTTGAATAACTCAGAACAGATTCTCGTTTCTGACCACTGACCACTGACTACTGACTACTCCCCCATGATCGTCCGCATCAATCAGTTCGACGCCCCGCGCCCGGAAGCCGAGGCGGATTGGCCGGGTGAGGGCCGGCTCGGGCCGATCCTGGCGCCGTGGCCTGAGGCCACGCGCGCGTTTGAGGTTTTAATTCTTGAACAAGACGAGCAGCAACAGCCGCTGTCCGAGGGTTTTCGGCAGCAACAGCTTCGGCAACTGATTCCACAGGCCGTCGCGGCACTGCGGCAGCCGGGCGAAGAAGTGGTCGTTCGATTGGACGGCCCGCTCGCCGAGCGCGAGCTTCTTCCCGCGTATCGCCATCTCACCGACGCGCTGGGGGCCGGGCGGTTCGCGATTTCCTCCGCCGTCAAGCTCGACGCCGCGCCGGCCGAGATCATTACCGGCGTGCGGATTCAGCCGACGCCACAGGCGCTGCATAAGCTGTGCGGGAATACGGCGCTCGGGCTTGAGCGGTCAGTCCGTATGCGGGTTTTGTGCGTGCCCGAAGCGCTGGTTGACATGGTGGTCGATATCGATTCGCCCGACGACGGGCGGTGGGCCGAGGTTCTTCGCCAGGCGGGGTTTGTGCTGAGTCCGGTGCGGGGGATGCTCGCGCTTCACGTCCTCACCACGCAATTCGACGCCGCCACCGTGAAATCCAGGCTGATGCACCGGCTGTCGTCGCTGGCGCGGCAAGCCGTACCGACGGGGGGTTGAAGCGATAGCTCGGCTCTCAACAATCAGCCAAGTCGCTTCGGCGCGTCGCCAACGCGTAGGCGACCGCCCCGCAGGCCACCGCCACGCTCAGCATCCACGCCGCTTGAATAATATGAATGCGGAGGAGATGGATGAAGCCGGTGTAAGCGCTCATCACGCACACGCCCCCGATCCCGGCGGCCAACGCCGTCACGAGCAGCTTGAGCATCACAGCCAGGAAACGATCGAGCATCATTCCACCTTTGCTGACGACCCACGATCGATGAACCAGCTTTTATCGGCTACTCCTTGTGGAGCAGCCCAATTCCCAACCAATCTTTCCCAGACTCACACCCGGCGGCCTCTGCAGCGGGAATTCTTCGCCCATCTTCACAAACGTGCCGCTCTAACGTCTAAATTAGGCTGAATTCACGTTGCGAGGCTGACCGCGTCTGGCCAAAATAATTGCTGTTTTGCGCATGTCGTCGATTTGGGCGTGGAAGAAATTCAACGCGACACGTATTGAGTGTGTTTGGGATGCAGTTGCAAAGGTGAGGCAGGGAAGACCGTATATCGTCGCGAGGCCTCGGCCGGGCGATGAATTCGCAATTTGTAACGAGGCCCCGGTCATGGGTGAACCGGGGCTTTGTTTTTTAATGTCGCCGGGCGTGGTATTCCATGTGCACTTCATGACGCAAACCCTGCTCGACTGTCTCGCTAAACAATACCCCGCCGCCAAGCGCGAAACGCTCCGACGAATGGTGCGCGAGGGACGCGTGACGGTGAACGGGGTTCGGCCGCGCACGGTCAAGATCGAGGTCGCCACGACGGACCGTGTCGAGGTCGCGGACCAGTCCCGCGCGTCGGTAACGCGGACGGCTCCAGCCCGGCTGCCGTTCCGGGTCGTGCACGAAGACGCCGACCTGCTCGTCGTCGACAAGCCGGCGGGGATATTGACCAGCACCGTCCCCGGGGAGACCCGGCCGACCCTCCTTGCGATCGTGCGCGAATACGTCGCGGCGAATGAGCCGCGTGCCCCGCTCGGCCTGATCCATCGCCTCGATCGCGACGCGTCGGGGCTGCTCGTTTTTTCCAAGAGCGACCTCGCCTACAAGTCGCTCAAGACGCAGCTTTTTCATCGCACCATCGAGCGCGTCTACCTCGCGCTGACCTCCGGCGTGCCCAACCCGCGGAGCGGCACCATCGAAACACGTCTGGAAGAGCGCGCGGACGGAACGGTTTACTCCATCAAGTCATCGACGCGGGGTGAGCGGGCCGTGACGCACTACGAGGTCGTGGAACACAAGCGCGACCGCGCGTTAGTGCGCGTCACGCTCGAAACCGGCCGGAAGCATCAGATTCGTGTCCACTTGGCCGGAAGAAAGGCGCCGATCGTCGGCGACGCGATGTACGGGAAGCCGACCGCCGAGCCGTCCCGGCTCATGTTGGCGGCGGTCAAGTTGTCGCTGGATCACCCGCGTGACGGGAAACGGCTGAGCTTCGAAGTCCGCCCGCCGAAGGGATTTGCAATCGGTTGACGGGTGCGGAAGGGCGTTCCCTTATCCCATGTGCGCCGTTCGAGCGGCAGCAGTAGGGGCGAACCTGGTGTTCGCCCTCGTTTCCTACACAGGGGGCGAAGGGCGAACACAAGGTTCGCCCCTGCGAGGGCTCCACGTGCGATCGTTCCGCCCCTTACACCGCCATCACTTCTTTCCGCTTGTGCTCGACCATCTCATCGACCTTTGTTTCGTAGGTTTTGGTGAGTTCCTGGACCTGTTCCTTGGCGGAATTGGATTCGTCTTCCGTCATGAGGCTGCCTTTTTGCTCGGTGTCGACGAGCTTGTTGGCTTCACGCCGCGCGTTGCGGATGCGGATCTTCACGTCCTCGGCCATTGACTTAACCTGCCCGGCCATCCGCAGGCGGACTTCCTGCGACATCGGCGGGAGCATGAGCCGGAGCTGCTTGCCGTCGCTGTGGGGGGTCATGGCGAGCTTGCTGTCGTTGATCGCCCGTTCGATGGCTTTCAAATCCCCCGGACTGAACGGCTTAATGACCAGTTGCGTCGCCTCGGGCACGCTGATGGCCGCGATCGAACGGATTTCCGTGGGCGAGCCGTAGTAGTCGACCTTGATGTTTTCCACCATCGCCGGGTTCGCCCGCCCCGTCCGCACCGAGCGCAACTCGTGCTTCAGGTGCTCCACGGCTTTTTCCATTTGTTCTTCACAATCGAGCAGAATGTCGTCGGCGGGCATGGGTTCCTCTGGAATTAGTTGCCAGTTGCCAGTTGTCAGTTTCCAGTTGCCAGTCAGAAATCATGATCGCCAACCACTGGCAACTGACAACTGGTAACCGACAACTTCTTTACGGATTGATCCTCGTTCCCACCGCTTCGCCGCGCAGGACGCGGGCGATGTTGCCGGGGGTTTTCAGGTTGAACACGACCAGGGGCAGCTTTTGCTGCTTGCACATGGTGAAGGCCGTCAGGTCCATGACCTTCAGCTCGTCGCGGAGCACCTGCTCGTAGGTGATCGTGTCAAACAGCTTGGCGTTTTTGTCCTTTTTGGGGTCGGCGGTGTAGATGCCATCGACCTTGGT
>JBKJRK010000489.1:0-5222 GCA_046593135.1 Tepidisphaeraceae bacterium
ATCGAGCGCCAACGGCTCCAGGCCCAGACGGCGGCCGAGGGCGCGGGCTATCGCGCCTTCGACGTTGAAGAATTGCCCGGCAAAGGGCCCAACGGCGAAAACAGCGTCGTCGTCCTCGTCTCCGACCGCGCGTTCCCATACGAGCCGGGCGACCCTCTCAAGCTCCAGCAGTGGAAGGACACCGTCGCCGGCCCGATGTGGCGGATCGTGAACGACGCCATCAATAAGCCCGCCGAGTTACAAAAGGTCAGCAATTTCGACGCCCAGGTCGCCGGCGAGACTACGCGCGACGCGATCCTTGCCCTGTTCCTGTCGATCCTGGGGATCATGGCCTACATCTGGATCCGCTTTGGCAACCTGAAGTACGGCACCGCCACCGTCGTCGCGCTCCTGCACGACACGCTGTTTACGTTGGCCGCGATCGGCGTCGCCCATTACCTGGCGGAAATACCGTTCTTCCGTGACGCGTTGCTGATCGAGCCGTTCCGCATCAACCTAACGATGGTCGCGGCGGTTTTGACCATCATGGGCTACTCGATGAACGACACCGTCGTCGTCTTCGACCGCATTCGCGAAAACCGCGGCCGGCTCGGGATCGTCAGCCGGCAGGTCGTCAACGACTCGATCAACCAAACGCTATCGCGCACGCTTTTGACCGGCGGCACGACCATCCTGACCATCTTCGTGATGTACGTCTTTGGCGGTTCAGGCATTCATGGCTTTACTTTTGCTTTGCTGGTTGGCATAGTTGTCGGCACCTATTCGTCCATCACGATCGCGTCGCCCATTCTGCTGATTGGGCAAGAACGCGACGGAACGGACGAGGGCCGGGGAAACCAATCGAACGCGAAGACCAGCCTCTCCACGGGTAAATTGGAGGTGGCGGGGGCTTCGTAAGACGCCGAACATCCCGCACATCGTTTGACCGGGAAAGGATGCCCGTATGAGCAAAGAGCTGAAAATCGGAATGGCGATCGGGGCCGTGCTTCTGGTGGTGCTGATCGTCTACCTTGCGGTCCCCAAGCCCGACACCCGTCTGGCGCAAGACACTCCGGCCGAAGAAACGCAGGCGGGTTCCGACGAGGGCATTGCTCCCGCCGCCCCCGCCGAAGAGCCGGCGCCCGGCGAAACCCCGGCGGTTGCCGGCGCGGAAAAGGCCGGCGTCGAGCCGGACATCTTCGCCCCCGGCGGTGAAAAGCCGTCAGTGCCTGCGCCGACGGAGCAAGCTTCGGCCGGTGACGGTACGAACTGGGCCAAGTTGCTTGAAACCGGCGACCTGCCGGCCAAGAGCATTACCCCGTCGTTAAGCGCGTCCGAGCGCGTCGCCCCCGAGGGCGCGCCGGCGACCCCCCAAAACATTGCCGCATCCAGCGCACCGGAGAATGGGGTCGGCGATGCCATCGCCAACGCCGAAGTCCCCGGCACGGCTTCCGATCCCATCGCCGTCCCGGAACCGAGCCGCCGCGATCGTGACCTCAGTGATCCCGCGCCGGCAGGCGCGTCCGCCGCCCGCACGCACACCGTCAAGTCCGGCGAGAACTACAGCACCATCGCCAAAGCCGTCTACGGCGACGCGCGACACTACCTTGCTATCCAGGAAGCCAACCCCACCATCGACCCCGCCCGCATGAAGCCGGGGACGGTCATCAACCTTCCCGACCGCGACGCCGTTAAGGCCGGTTCTTCGTCGTCCACCGAATCGACCGACTCCGCCGAGGCCGCCACCGACAAGCAGGTCGACACCGGCGCGTATCGGGTCCAGTCCGGCGACAGCCTCTACAAGATTGCCATCAAGCGTTACGGCACGTCGAACATGGTCGACGAGATCTACGAGCTCAACAAGCAGGCCATCGGAGCCGATTCTTCCCGCCTGAAGCCCGGCACGGTCCTGAAGATGCCCGATGCCCCGAAGGGCGAAACGCCGGCCCGCTAAAGCGTTCCCAGAATGCTGTAGCTGCGACGCCAGCGTCTTGGCCAGTGGCGTCGGCTTGCACGAGGCGACGCGGGCGTCGCAGCTACGCCGAGTTGCTACATAATTATGAAAACACTGTAGAATCGACCGGACGTTAGAAGTAGACCAAAGCCGCGACCCCGTCCGTTCATTCGGGCGGGCTCGCTCGGTTTTCGCCTTGGGCGCCTATTTTACGCCGTCTGCTGTAACGCGGAAAGACTGACTTGGAACGAGAGCTGTTCCAATTGAACCGCGAGGTCCACCGCGTTCAGCGCCACATGCGAGGGGACAGTGATCGACACGGGCGCGAAGTTCAGCAGGCCGCGCACGCCGGCGTCGATCAGGTCGTCGGCCACCTGTTGGGCGGTTTCCGCGGGCACGGCGAGTATCGCGAGCTTGACGGTTTGCTTCTGGACCAACTCCGGTACCGCCGACAGCGGTTGGATCGTAAACGGGCCCAGCCGCTTGCCGACTTTGGTCAGGTCGTTGTCGAAGACGGCGATCAGCCGGAAGCCTTTATTCTCAAAGCCGTGGTAGGCTGACAGTGCCCGGCCGAGGTTGCCGGCACCGACGAGAATGACGTTCCAGGTTTTGTCGGTCCCGAGAATTTTTCGGACCTGGCCGATCAGCTCGTCGACGTGGTAGCCGATGCCGGGGTGGCCGAACTGGCCAAAGTAAGCGAAATCTTTGCGAACCTGGGCGTCGGTGAGGCCCAGGCTTTCGCCGAGTTGCTTGCTGGAAACGGTGTTGCGCCCGCCGCGTTTGAGACTCTCGAGTTGGCGGAGGTACAGGCTGAGCCGGCGCACGGCCGGATTGGGTACGGCGTCCGGCTGTCGCGGGTGCTCCATGCTGCTCCTCGTCTCGTGGGGAAATCGCCCGGCGAGGATTATTTCACGCCGCGGGGGGGCGTCAAGTCGCGCGGGAAACGCAATTGAGGATTGATGCGATGAGCTGCAACCGATGCGATCGTCCCGGCGCACCTGGCCGCCACGCTCGCAGGACGCGCGATGGCCGTATTGCTGCGATACAGGTTGCTTCGCAGGTTCCAATGCGGAATCTCCCGCTTGCGGTGTAAGTGGAGATGCCGCCGCGCAGCGCGTGCCGTGGGCGTGGGGCCGAGTTGACACTATTTTTGGCATCTGCTACGGTTCGATTCCTCTGTTGCGGTCCACCGCCGGCGCTCCCTTTGGGCCGATTAGCGGCGGGGGCGTCGCGGGGGAACACGCCCCCGGCGTCGTCGGAGAATCGTCTCGATGAACCACCGCTACTGCCTGGTGCCCCTGAACCCGCTTCCCTTTTCCATATTCGCCGCGCTCGCGTTTCTCGTGCTCACCGGCACTGCGGTTTCCACCGCGTCGGCCCAGCGCGGCGGCTCGATCCCCGCCGATCTGAAGGCCGCCGTCGACGCGCGCCCGCGCGCGGACGTGGTCAAGGATTTCATTAAGACGCAGGTAGCGGCGCTCCAGAATGAGAAAGACCCGGTCGCCCAGCAGAAGGCACGTGACGCGCTCGTCCGCGAGAGCTCCAGTGTCGGCGCGACGGCGAGTCCGAGCTACCTCGAGGTCTACGCGGCTTCTCTGAACGAGCAGTTGTCGCCCCTCGCAGGGTCGGCGAACGCCCGCACGCGACTCCTCGCGGCGATCGCGTTGCAGCGGGTCGCGCGCAACACCTCCAACGGTAAGCTGGCCGATGCCGCCGCAAAATTTGCCCGGGACCCGATCGCGGGCGTGGCGTTGTGGGCGGTGAAGGCGTCGCAATCGATCGTCCCCCCCCTGGCCGCCGCCGGTACGCCGCACAAGCTGACGGGAGAGGTTGCGTCCGCCGTCCAAACGCATTCGACCTCCGGCGACGTGGCCGAAGAGGCTTACAAGGGCCTCACGCTGGACCTCAAGACCGCCTTGGTGACGGATAAATCGATTCCGGTCGTGGCCAACGACGTCCTGAAGCTCGTCGAATCCCGCATCGGCTTGTACAGCGAGGTGAGCCCTCCGCGGCCCGAGCTTGAGATACGCGGCATCAACTTTCTCACGCTCGGGCGGCTCTGGGACACCAAAGACGGCACGAAGATGCGGCCGGCGATCATGCAGCAGATCTCGAATCTGATCGGCGTGTCGTCGCAGCACGCCGTCGTCCGCGAGTCGGCCGACCGCAAGGAATTCGTCGACCAGCTTCAGAAGGTCGGCGACGCACTCGTCGCGATCGGCGGACGCGCCGATATCAAGGACGAGAATCTTCAGAAGGCGGGTAAAGGGTTGAAGGAACTTCAGGCAACGATGCCCGAGGTCGAATTCACCGACCGCGCGACGGCCGCGTACGACGCAATCAAAGCACGGTTCGCCGAGACCAAGCCCGCCCCGACGATCAACCCGACGGCGTCCCAGGAATTGTCCCCCGACGAAATCCCCGAAACCGCTGATAAGGGAACCGATGCCGCGACGACCGTGCCAGCGGCCCCCGCACCGACGTCCGCCCCGGCCCCCGGTAAGGTTCAGCCGCGTACCTCGGCTCCTGCACCGACGCCGGCGACCAGGCCTCGCCCGGCGACCCCGGCCCCGGCGACCAGTCCGCGCCCGGCGGCCCCGGCCCCGGCTGAATAGATAAGCTGTCTCGATTCCGGGCCGGGAAGGTCGGCGTCCGCTCTTCCGCATGGGCGGCGCGGGATCGGACCTGATTTCATTCGGTGAAGCCTTTCCGACGTGACCCGCCTGCTCCTGATTCCCGCCTTCTTCATCGCCCTGTTGGGCCTGGCGATCGTCTGGTCCGGCGGCACCGCACAAGAGCGAGCCGAGTTCGCCTTTCTCGACCGGGGAGACGTTTACACGCTCGACCTGAACCAGATCTCGTACATGCAGGATTTCCGGCTCAGCTACGGCATCCGCGAAGGCCTGTACAGTCCGGACCCCAAAACTCTCCGCCCCGTTCCCGCCGGCGCGCTCCGCCACGAGATCAGCGATGACAAACGCGTCCTTACGTTTCATCTCAGGCCGGAGGCGCGCTGGGATAACGGCGACCCGGTTACTGCCCACGATTACGTGTTCTCCTGGCGACGCATGCTCGAAGAGCCGGGCGAGTACACGTACCTGTTTTTCTATTTCCTCAACGCAGAGGACTACCAGAAAACTTACTCGGCGGGTAAGCCGATCGACTTCACGACCGTCGGCATCGAAGCGGTTGACGACCACACGCTTCGCGTCAGGTTGAAGGACCCGGTCACGTACTTGCTCGAGCTTTTCGCCTTCCCGGTGTTTTACCCGCGGCACGAGCGCTCGAT
>JBKJRK010000595.1:0-3458 GCA_046593135.1 Tepidisphaeraceae bacterium
TCAGCAGTTCGCTCATCCGCTGGCTGCTGACCGGCGCGAACTGCATGTCGAGCAGCGGAACCGCGACCGGCGGCACGACGTGCAGACGGACTTCCGTCCCGGCGGCCCACTCGCGTAGCCGGTCGATCGTGCCGCCGCGGCCCTTGCCGAAATTAAAGCTTTCACCTTCGACGAGATGCGCCGGACGAACCTCGTCGCGCAGGATCGACCAGAACGCCTCGGCGGTGAGGTCGAGCACTTCCTGGCGCGGGGCGAGAATGACCAGCAGGTCCGCGCCGGCTTCGGCAATAAGCGACCGCTTCAGCGGCGGTGCCGTCAACCGGGGCGGGGCCGCCTCAGGGCGTAAGACGGTCAGCGGGTGCGGCTCAAACGTCACCACCGCCAAGACCGAGCCGGGGGTCGCATCACGCAAGGTGCGGGCGCGGGCAAGAATCTCGCGGTGCCCGCGATGCAGGCCGTCAAAGTTGCCGATCGAGAGCACCGCGCCCCCCGGCACTTCGCGCAACCCCTGGATTCCCTCGAGGACGTTCATGCACGCACACGATATACGCCACGGGGCAGACGTCCATGCCTCGCAGGTGTGACTTTTCTTTCGGCGCGCCGCGCAGACGTGCCCGCCGACTAAACCGCGGCGGCTATCCCCCCACCGGCGGCAACACCTGCACCGGGATCTCCGGCGGCAACAGACTCTCCAACCGGCGCTGGAAACTCCCTTTGATGATTTGGTGCAACGCCCCGCGGCGGCTCGACCCGATCAGCACCGTGTCGACCGCGTTCAACGCCGCGAACTCGGCGATGAGTTCCGGGGCGTTGGGGCCGACGTCGTACATGGGAATGACCGGCACGCCATGCCGGTGACCGTGCTCCAGGAAATCGGTGAATAACTTCTGGGCCGCGGGGTCGGTGTCCAGCGTGAAGCGGCCTTCAGCTTCCACCTTGTACGAAAGGCTAACGGACCGGACAAACGTCACCACCAAAGCGACGCCTTGTGCTTTGGCGCGTTTCAGCGCTTCTTCCGCAAGCCGATCAGACCCGGCGGTAGCCAGCAGGATTTTTTTGCCGGCCAGCGCATCGGCGGAGAGCTGCTCGATGATGGCCTGACGCAGCAGGCTGGGCTTGCGGCCACGCCGGGCGGCGTAGCGCGTGACGGCGCGGAGGCTCAGCCCGACGGTCATCACAATGCTCACGAACAACAGCGCGTGCAGCTTTGTGAACGCCAGCGTCCCCCAGATCGCGATCAGCAGCGCGCCGAGGATGAGCATCGGGACCTTTCGGCGCCAGCCGCGGAGTCGCGGGTGGATCGAGACGAGGCTGACGTTGATCGACACCGCTCCCACCACGCCGATCGCGTACAGCGCGGCGAGATATTCCAGGTCGTGGCTGAAGACCAGTACGATGCAAGGTACGGATGTTGCGATGATCGCGCCGACCCACGGCACGCCGAATCCGTTAAGTTTCTGAAAAAGCTGGGGCAGTTCGCCGTCACGGCTCAACAAGTATTGCACGGAAATCATGTCCGTGAGGACGGTATTGACCGCCGACAACAACAGCAACCCGCCCACCGCCCGCACGCCCAGTTCCGCCCAGCGGCCGACATAATCGCTGGCGAGAAACGCGAGCATGTCCTCCTTGTGTGCGTCGTACTGCGCGTCGGACAATCGCGCGACCATGCACAGCCCCAGCAGCACGTTGAACAGCGCCACCTCGGCCGCCACGACCCAGATCGCCCGGCGGCTGGTCTGGGCGACGGGCTTACGCATCACGCCGGTGAGATTGCCGATCGCCTCCACGCCGGAGAGCGCGAGGACAATGGAGACGAAGTTAATCCAGTTGTCCTTCAACGCGCGCGGCGGCGGGCCCACGCGTTCCGGCAGCGAGGCCCAGTCGATCTGCGGCAGCGCGAAGGCGGCGATCAGCAGCGTGATGAACACCATCGCGACGGCGGTCGCCACCGCGTAAGCGCCGGTGTGCTTCGGGCCGAGCAGGTTGAACGCGCCGATCGCCACGACGGCGACAATCGCCCACAGCCCCGGCGAACCCCACGCGAGCAGTTCGTCGGTATGGTGCAGGCCGAAGTAGTGAAACGCGTCGAGGCTGCTGAGGCTCGCGGTGACGACGTAGTCGGCGAACAACAGCAGCGCGCCGACGACGGCGAGCGTGCGGCTGCGGTGGCGGGCGGCGGTGTAGACGCCGCCGCCGTCCGGATAAATCCGGCAGATGTGCGTATAAGCCCACCCCACCGCCAGCACCAGCAGGCTCATCGCCGCGATGAGGTAGATGCTCGCGCCGCCAGCGAACGCGAAGGCGAGACCCAGCACATAAAGCCGGCTCGTGCCCCAGTCGCCGAACAAAAGTCCGGCGGCCTGTTTCCAGCTCACGTTGCGTGGGCGCGCACTTGCCAATAGGGACAACGCCGCAGGCTTGGCGCCGCGGTCAGCTACTTCAGATTGCATCGGAACGAATCCCGGGGCAGACGACCGGCGCAGCGCCGCGGTCCTGACCGTGGCGGGTCGGGTCATCCAATTCGCACGGCGCGTGCCCGAAGGAGAGACCGGAATGACCGGCTCAGGAAGGCCTCACGCGTGCCCTTTCAAATGCCTACGGGGTTAGCTGACGGGCTGGGGCTTGAAAGTGCCCTGGAACGTTCATTCGTCCCTACGCCCCTGGTCCGGCTTTCGCCGAACCCATTTGGGTTCCCCGCACCGCGCCATCAGGCGCGATCTCGGCGGTCACGACGGCTAATAGCGTAGGACGGGCCGGCCTCCGTCGTCAATAAAAAAGATGCGGAATTGTTTGTTAGTTGTTTGTGTAAAACAATTTAGGGATTTACGGAGAGGACTTGCACCGGTATCTCCGGCGGTAGCAGACTTTCGAGCCGGCGCTGGAAACTGCCTTTGATGATCTGGTGGAGTGCCCCCCGCCGACTCGAGCCGATCAGTACCTTTTCCACCGCATTCATCGCCGCGAACTCCGCGATCATTTCCGGGGCGTTGGTGCCGATGTCGTACATCGGGATCACGGGGACGTTGTACTTGTGCCCGTGCTCCAGAAAATCGGTGAAGAGGTTTTGCGCGGCCGGGTCGGTGTCGAGATTGAACTGGTTTTCCGCCTCGACCTTGTACGACAGCGCCACGGGCCGAATGAACGTTACGACGAGTGCCGCGTTCTCGGCTTGGGCGATTTGCAGGGCGATGTCGGCCATCTGGTCCGACCCGGCGGTGGCGAGCAGGATCTTCTTGCGTGACATCGCATCGGCCGGAAGCTGCTCCATGATCGCCCGGCGGAGCAGGCTCGGCTTGGGCCGCCGCTTGGCGTAGAGCTTCGTCAAGGCGCGGAGGCTCAGACCGACCGCCATGACGATCGTGACGAAAACCAGCGCCGGGATCTTGGTGAATGCGAGCGTGATCCAAACGAGAACGAGGAACGCGCCCAGCGCGCCGATGGCGGCCTTTCGGTAC
>JBKJRK010000209.1:0-4377 GCA_046593135.1 Tepidisphaeraceae bacterium
GGCGGATGCCGAGTTTCTCGGTCCACTCGTGCGGGATCGCGTACACCTGCCGGCTCAGCGGGATCGTCTGATGAAACGCCGCGTTTGAGACGGCGTTTCATCAGACGATCCCGCTGAGCCGGCAGGTGTACGCGATCCCGCACGAGTGGACCGAGAAACTCGGCATCCGCCGGTACGGATTTCACGGCGCGAGCCATCGCTTCATTGCGACGCGCGTCAAGGAACTCGTCCCCGAGGCCCGGCGGGTCATCTCCTGCCACCTCGGCGGGTCGTGCAGCATCTGCGCGATCGAGAACGGCAAGAGCGTCGCCAACAGCTTCGGCATGACGGCCCAGTCCGGCGTGCCGCACAACAACCGCGTCGGGGACTTCGACACCTTCGCCCTGATGAAGCTGACGAAGCAGGGCCTGAGCCTGGAAGAGATTTTCAAGAAGCTCGGCACGGAAGGCGGCATTCTCGGCATGTCCGGCGTGTCGCCCGACATGCGCGACGTCGAAAAATCCGCCGCCGCTGGCAATACGCGGGCAAAGCTCGCCCTCGACGCCTTCGTCGAAAGCGTGCGAAGCTTTGTCGGCAGCTATCTCGTCGCCCTCGGCGGGTGTGACGTGCTCGCCTTCACCGGCGGCATCGGTGAAAACGGCGCCGCCGTCCGCGAAGCCGTCTGCCGTAACCTGGATTTCGCCGGCATCGTGCTGGACCGGCAGAAAAACCACGTGCGCGGCGTCGAAACAAAAATCAGCGCCGTCGAAAGCGGCGCGGAGATCTGGATCGTCCCGACGAACGAAGAACTAATCGTGGCACGGCAGACGGTGGCCGTGCTGACGGCAAACTAGTAGGGGCGAACCTTGTGTTCGCCCTTGTCGATCGTAAGAAGCAGCGTAGGGCGAACACAAGGTTCGCCCCTACCGGAGAACACAATGGCAACGCAAGAAGCAATCGGATTGATCGAAACCAAGGGAATCGTCGCGGCGGTCGAGGCGTGCGACGCGGCGCTGAAGTCGGCGAACGTTCAGTTCGTCGAACAGCACAAGGTGGGCAGCGGACTGGTCGCGATCACGCTCCGCGGCGACGTCGCCGCCGTCCGCGCCGCCGTTGACGCCGGCGCCGAAGCAGGCGGCCGGGTCGGCGAAATCGTGAGCGTTCACGTGATCGCACGCCCGCACAGCGACGTGGCAAAAATGGGATAGCGTAAAACGTAAAGACGTAAAACGTAACGCCTTCCGAGGCATTCGTTACGTTTTACGTTTTACGTTTTAGGAGCGCAGCGATCATGTTTCTTGCCCGTGTCACCGGCCACGTCGTGGCGACGCAGAAGGACAAGACGCTGAACGGCCAGAAGCTGTTCATCGTCGAGCCCTTGAGCGTCAAGTACGACGAAGCCACCCAGCAGCCGGCGTCGCTCGGGAACACCGGGCGGGCGATCGTCGCGATCGACGCCGTCGGGTGCGGCGAGGGGCAGCTCGTGCTCATCGTGCAGGGCTCCAGCGCCCGCATGACCGAGCAGACCAAGAACCTCCCCGCCGACGCCGTGATTGTCGGGATCGTCGACTCGGCGACCTACGCCGGCAAGACGTTTCATCAGTCGAAATAGGAGAGTTGTCGGTGGTCGGTGGCCAGTGGCCGGTTGAGAATCAATATTTCGATTCTTCTCCGACCACTGACCACCGGCCACCGACCACTGCCCAATGAATCAAGCACTCGTTCAAGACGTTGTCGCGGAAGTCATGCGGCGCCTGGGCAACAAAGCCCCGGGCGGCAATGGTCATAGCCATTCCCCCCGCACCGGCGTCCGCGCTGGAGAGGACGCTCCGGCCAACGAGCCGTTGCGGAAGGCGACCTACGCCCACCCTCACAAGACCGACGTCCCCGTCGGCCAGTTCGGCATTTACTCCAACGTCGACGACGCCGTCACTGCCGCCACCGAAGCACAGAAGAAGCTCGTTCGCCTCTCGCTCGACGACCGCGACGCGATCGTGAAGCTCATCAAGGCCATGGCCAAGCAGAACGCCCAGGCCTGGGGCAAGATGGAGTTCGACGAGACGCAGATCGGCCGGCTCGACCACAAGATCGAAAAGCTCCAGATCCTCGAGCTCGTCCCCGGCGTCGAGTTCCTCCGCACCGACGCCGCCAGCGGAAGCAACGGCGTCGTGATCGAGGAATACGCCCCGTTCGGCGTCATCGGCATCATTACGCCGGTTACTCATAGCGTGCCGACGCTCAGCGCCAACGCGATCAACATGATCGCGGCGGGAAACGCGATCGTCGCCAACCCGCACCCGAGCGGGACGAACTGCGCCGCCTACGCGGTGCGCGAATACAACAAGGCGATCGGCGCGAAGTACGGCATCGAAAACCTGATCACCTGCATCGTCCCGCCGACGCTCGAATCCGCCGACCAGATCTTCAACCACCGCGGCATCCCGCTGCTGGTCGTCACCGGCGGCCCCGCCGTCGCGCGGGCGGCGTTGTCGGCGAAGAAGCGTGCGATCGTCGCCGGCCCGGGCAACCCGCCCGTCGTCGTGGACGAAACCGCCTGCCTCCGCAACGCCGCCGAGTCGATTGTGAAAGGGGCGGCGTTCGACAACAACCTGCTCTGTATCGGCGAGAAACAGGTCTTCTGCGTCGAGAGCGTCTTCGACAAGCTCATGGCCCAGATGGAAAAGGCCGGCGGCTACATCCTGAACAAGTCGCAGATCGACGCGCTGACGAAGGTCGCGTTCAAGCTCGACCCGAAAGACAATAAGTATCACGTGAACAAGGACTACGTCGGCAAGGACGCGAGCGTGCTCGCGCAAGTCGCCGGCGTGCAGTCCGTGCCGCCGGCTACCCAGCTCGTGATCGGCGAGACCGACAAGGACCACCTCTTCGTCCAGCACGAACAGATGATGCCCTTCGTCCCGTTCGTTCGCGTGAAGAACGTGGACGAGGCGATCGACCTCGCCATCGAAAGCGAGCACGGCTACCGCCACACGGCCATCATCCACAGCCGAAACCTCGACAACATCACGAAGTTTGGCCGGCTGGCGAACACGACCGTTTTCGTCGTCAACGGCGGCAGCCCCTCGGGCCTCGGCCTGGGCGGCCAAGGCCACCTGAGCTACAGCATCGCGACGCCCACCGGCGAAGGAATTACTACACCGCTGACGTTCACGCGGTATCGCCGGGTGATGATGACGGGTTCGTTGCGGATGATCTAAGGAGAGTTGCCAGTTGTCAGTTGCCAGTTGCCAGTGAAAACCGGCTTACTGGCAACTGGCAACTGACAACTGGCAACTTTGTTTCAAGGCATTGTCATCGGCCACGCGACGTCGACCCTCAAGCACCCGTCGCTGACGGGCTGGCGGATGGCGATCGTCCAGCCGATCGGGCCTGACGGAAAGCCCGAGGCCGACCCGCAGATCGCAGTGGATTCGCTCGGCGCGGGGCCCGGCCAAAGAGTCGTCGTCAACGGCGACGGCAAGGCCGCCCGGGAGTTGATCGGGAACGACAAGACGCCGGTGCGGTACTTTGTGATTGCGATTGTCGACGAATGATTGTTACCGCGCGACTACTCGAAGACCTCCACCGCCAGAACGGCGGCAAGGGCGGCGTCGTGCTTCCGTACCGGGCGCGGCTGACGCCGCTCGCTCAGGATTGGGTGAAGGCCAAACGCGTAACGCTCGGCTACACCGACGTTGCAAAACCGGCAGACGGAATGGCCAGCAGCGTCGCGCCTGCCGGAACAAAAAACGAAGCCTGTTGCACGGCGTGTGCCCACTCGGGCGGCCAATGTTCTACGGCGTACCTGTGGTGGTGCGACGGCGTGTCCGGCCCTGCAAAAGCGGCCCTGACGACGCAGGAAAAAGAATCGAGCCTGAAACCGCTCGACGCACAACCCGGCGCGGCCCAGATCGTGGCGGTGGTAAAAAAACTCGCCGCCGAAGTGAAAGCGGGTCATGCGGCGGGCGGCATCCTGATGGTGCAAAACGCCGCGGCGGCGCTTGTTTACGCCAACCGCTGTCCTTCGCTCCGCGCCGTGCTCGGCACGTGCATGGACGCCGTCGAGCAGGGCATTCAACAGGTCGCGGCGAACGTGCTGGTGATCGAGTACCCGTACAAGACGCTCCAACAGATGAAGAACATGCTCGGCCGGTTCGTAAAGGCCAAGCGGGAGCTGAGCGACGACGTGAAGCGGCAGCTTCAGGAGATCGCTTCCTGTACGTAGCTGTGATGCCTGCGTCGCCTCGTGCAGTCAACTCGACGGCAGGAGGCGACGCGGGCGTCGCAGCTACGGAAATGCCAAGCGTTAGTCAGGAACGAGATGCGAATTGGAAAAGTAGTCGGCCGCGTCTGTCTTACGCAGACCTACGAAACGCTCGTAGGCGGCCGGTTCCTGAT
>JBKJRK010000113.1:0-2844 GCA_046593135.1 Tepidisphaeraceae bacterium
CGCGCGAGCAGGGCCTGAAAATCAGGCTTGCCATGCGCCAGGTGTACGATTTCGCCGTCGAGCACCGTACCGGAGGGGAGTTTGGCGAGCGCCTGGAGTTCCGGAAACCGGGCCGTGAAATCGGTCTTTTGCCGGCCGACCAGACGGTAGCCGCCCGCTTCAACGAAGCAGAGGGAGCGGAACCCGTCCCATTTGACTTCGTAAAGATGGCGGTCCGACTCAAATGGTTTGACAAGCTGCGCGAGCATCGGCTCGATGAACGCCGGCAGCGACTTCGGCTGGGCTCGCCGCATGGGACCTCACGCCCGGCGCCGCCGCGCCGCCTCGCCTCGGCTCGAAGTGATTCGCTTGCCGGCGGTGCTCGGCTTCTTGATCCGCGCCGGGACCCGCGGCGAAGCACCGACCTTCATCTTCGCCTGCTCCAGGCTCTTGCGAAGCGTGGCCAACAGATCCCCCACCTGCGGCTGATCGACCTCATCCGGCGGAACCACGACGTCCTGCCCCTTGACCTTAGCGTCGACGATTCGGCGTAAGTCTTCGTTGTAGTGATTCGTCCATTTGCTCAGCTCAAACTCGTCGTCGCCCAGTTGCTCGAACAACATCCGCGCCAGATCGAGCTCTTTCTTCGGCACGCTGACGCTCGGCACCTGCGGCGAAAGCTCCGACGGCGGTCTTACCTCGGCGGCGTACTTCAGGAACTCGATCGCGATCAGCTTCTCCACCGGCCGCATGAGCATGATCTGCTCCTTGCCGTTCATGATCGCGGTGCAGAAACCGTAACGCTTTTGCTCCACCATCAACTGGAGGAGCATCGCGTACGGCTTGCCGCCAATGGGCCCGTCGGGCAGCAGGTACATCGTCCGGCCGCTGAAAAAACGCGGGGCGATGCAGTTACGCGGGACAAACGCTTCGATGCCGATGGTTTTGTCGTTGCCACGCCGGAGCTTGGCCAGGGCGTCGGGCTCAATGGTGACGTACTGGTCTTTGGCGAATTCGTAGCCGCTCTCGATATCACTTTGGGCGAGCTTGCCGTGGATGGGGCATGTCTTTTCGTACTTCACCCGCGCGCCACAGCCTTTATGAAGCTGGTGAAGGTGAACGTCCCCGCCGTCGCCGCCGGATTTGGTGGCGGTGAACCCCTGTGCGGGGATGTTGACGAGGCTGAAGCGGATAAATCCTTGCCAGACGGGCCGCGCGGCCATGGGACCTCCAAAGCGGCCATCGCTGGCCATGATCCTGCGGTTCCGTCCGACGGGAAAAATAATGGAACTGCCGAAGATAGCATGCGCGGCTAAAGACGCCTACGGCTATTGTCGAGCACGCTCCGATTCGCGGATTTCCCCGCCCGGTGACGGATTCACTCTCCCGCCTGCCTCATCGGGTGTCATAAACTGACTCCGTGACTAAAAAGCCCGCTCGACCTCTGAAGGCCTATGACGCCAAACGCGACTTCACCCGCTCTCCCGAGCCGCCGGGCCGAATCGCTTCCAAAAAGAAAGCGAAGGCCCGCCTCCTCTTCTGCGTGCAAAAGCATTTGGCCAGTCATCTCCACTACGACCTTGGACTGGAATACCACGGGGTATTGCTGAGTTGGGCGGTGCCGAAGGGGCCGAGCCTGAACCCGGCCAACAAGCGGATGGCGGTTCATGTCGAAGACCACCCGGTAAGCTACGGCGACTTTGAAGGCGTGATCCCCTCAGGCTATGGCGCGGGAGTCGTCCTGCTTTGGGACCGAGGCACGTGGGAGCCCGAGACGGGGTCCGCAGACGTTGACGCGGCGCTTGCCAAAGGCGAGCTGAAATTCCGCCTGAATGGCTTGAAGTTGAAAGGTTCGTGGGTACTCGTGCGCACCCGCCGAAAGCAATCCGCCCCCGGTCCGGAACAGTGGCTTTTGATCAAGCACCGTGACGCGTGGTCCGGCGACGTCGACGTGGCGAAGAGCCTGCCCCAAAGCGTGAAAAGTTTCGGCGACCTGCCCGACGTCCTGGCCGCCAGCGACGAGCCTCCGGAATGGAAAATGAAGCCACCCGTTCGCGGCGGCGAGACGGGCAAGCTTTTTGCCGACGTGATCACGCGCGCCCGAGCACGTCGATCCGACGGAGCGGCTGAGCCCAAGTCGAGCAAACGCGGGACTCGTGAGGCAAAGCCCAAAGCCCTGCCGAAATCCGCCCTGACGCTCGGCGACATGCGGCCCAAGCTGACAAACCAGAACAAAGTCTTGTTCCCGAAGACCGGCTTTACCAAGGGCGATCTGGTTGATTATTACACGCGCGCCGCGCCGTTTATCTTGCCCCACCTCGCCGGGCGGGCGGTGACGCTCAAGCGTTATCCCGACGGCGTCGACGGCAAGGCGTTTTTCGAGAAGCGCTGCGCCGCACACCGGCCGCCGTGGGTGAAAACGGTGCGCGTCGCGCGCTCGGACAAAACTGAAACCATCGACTACTGCGAGATCGCCGACCTGTCCACGCTCGTCTGGGCAGCCAACCTCGCGGCGATCGAGCTGCACGTCCCTCTTGCACTGGCCGCCCGCCCAGACCGTCCGACCATGATGGTGTTCGACCTCGACCCCGGCCCGCCCGCCACGCTCACCGACTGCATCCCCGTAGCGCTGCGCCTCAGAGCCATGCTCGATCACCTCGGCCTCGATAGCGTCATCAAAACCAGCGGCGGCAAAGGCCTGCACATTCTGGTGCCGCTCAATACGCCGCGGGTTACATTTGATGACACCAAACCCTTTGCCCGCGCCGTCGCCTTGACGCTCGAACGCGACGATCCGAAACGTGTGATCTCGTCGATGAACAAACGCGACCGCGCCGGCAAGGTGTTCATCGACTGGAGCCAGAA
>JBKJRK010000178.1:0-2813 GCA_046593135.1 Tepidisphaeraceae bacterium
GACTCCTCCACCACAGGGTTCACGAGCGCCCCGATCTTCTCGATCTCGATCGTGACACTGTCGCCCGCCTTGAGCCACAGCGGCGGCTTCCGCGCCATGCCGACGCCGTGGGGCGTGCCGGTGAGGATCACCGTGCCGGGGACGAGCGTCGTGCTGCCGCTGAGGAACTCGATCAGGGCGGGGACGTCGAAGATCATGTCGTTCGTGTTCCAATCCTGCACCGTCTGGCCGTTCAGGACCGTCTTGATCTTCAGCGCGTTGGGGTTGGGAATCTCATCCGGCGTAACCAAACACGGGCCCAGCGGGCAAAACGTGTTAAACGTCTTGCCGCGGCACCACTGGCTCCCGCCTTTCTTAATCTGCCAGTCGCGGGCAGAAACGTCGTTGGCGCAGGTGTACCCCGCGACGTACTCCAGCGCGTTGCTTCGCGAGACGTTCGTCGCCGCCTTTCCGATGACGACGGCCAATTCGCACTCGTAGTCCACTTCGTCGCTGTTGAGGCGCCTCGGAAGCACGATCGGATCGCCGGGGTTTTGGATCGAGCCGGTTGATTTCATGAACAGGATCGGGAACTGCGGCACGGGGACGTTCGACTCCTCCGCATGATGCCGGTAATTCAGTCCGATGCACATCAGGTTCGTCGGCACGACCGGTGCGAGAAGCTTGTGAACTGTCGCAACGCGATCGGTCTCTTTCGCGCCATCGAGTGGATCGCCTTGAAGCTCGATGGCCGTGCCGTCGGAGCGCTGGGACGCGTAGGCGATTTGGCCAGAGGGGTCGGAGTAGCGAATGATTTTCATGTTGGTTGTCCGTGGTCCGTGGTCAGTAGTCAGTAGTCAGTAGCTGAGGCGCCGTTACGACGGACTACTGACTCTTAAATATCACTTCCCAGTGCTGTAGCCGCCGTCGATGATGAACTCGCTGCCGGTGACGAACGACGAATCGTCCGACGCCAGATAATGCGCCGCCGCGGCGATCTCCGCCGGCTGGGCCATGCGTTTTAACGCGTGGGGTGCGGCGAACTCGGCGCGGTATTTCTCGGGGTCCGCGTACTCGCGCAGGCGGGCCTGGACGAACGGCGTCTCGACCCGGCCGGGGCAGATGCAGTTGACCCGCACGCCTGTCGTGCCGTGGTCGAGTGCCATCGCCTTGGTCATCCCGGCGACGGCGTGCTTCGTCGTGGTATAGGCGAAACGGTCGTACATGCCGATGATCGCCGCGATCGAGCCGATGTTGATGATCGACCCGCTTCGCCGTTCGATCATGTGCGGCAGGGCGGCCCGGCACAGGTAAAACATGCCCTTGACGTTTACCGCCCACAGCCGGTCGAGGTCTTCGCTGCTCGTGTTAAGAATCGTGCCCACCATCCCGATGCCGGCGTTGTTCACCAGCACGTCGAGCCGCCCGCGTTCCGTCAGCACGCAAGCGATCGCGGCGCCGCACGCCGGCTCGCTGGTGACGTCGAGTTCCACGAAGGTTGCCGTCCCGCCGGCGCCGCAAATCCGTTCGACCGTGGCCGAGCCGCCGGCGAGGTCGCGGTCCGCGACGAAAACATCCGCCCCGGCGGCGGCGAAGCGCTCGGCGATCGCGGCGCCGATTCCCGAGCCGGCGCCGGTGACGAGCGCGACTTTTCCTTGCAATGAGAACACAGATATCTCCGACATCTAAACCCGAATGACGAAACCAGAAATCCGAATGAAACCCGAATGACGAAACCCGAAAAGAGGCGTCTTGTTCGTCATTCGGGTTTTGTCATTTATTCGTCATTCTGGTTTCGGTCATTCGTCATTTCTAATCGCTACCGGCAGATCGAGCCCGAGATCTTCCGCGACGCCGCGCAGGTTCTGTACCACGTCCATGGGCAGCGCGATTCCCTCAGCCAGCGCTTTTTCGCGCCGCTCCCATTCCATTTCTCCGGGCACGTACAGTCGCTCGGCTCCGGTCGCTCGCGGGGCGCTGCGTACTTCGCGAATGAGCTCGTCGACGCGTTGTTTGAATTGTTTGATCGGTGTCATCGCCCCGATGTTGATCGCGATAAAGGCCGCCCCGTGTTGTGTCGGGAGCGACGCGTCGCTTTGGATCCAGTTGCGCACCTGCCACGTCATGGCCGCACCCGTCGCGAGTGCCGAGAGCGATTCGATCAGGAGCGCGAGACCGTAGCCTTTGTGTCCTGCCATCGGCATGAGGGCGGCGTGGTCCGGGAACAGCGCGCTGTCGGTCGTCGGCAGGCCGTCGGGGCCGACGATCCAGTCATCCGGGATCGGCCGTCCGGTGGCCCGCGCGGCGTAGACTTTGCCGCCGGCGACGGTGCTGATCGCCATGTCGAGCAGGATGGGCCGCTCCTCGCCCGCCGGGATGGCGTACGCCAGCGGGTTGCTACCGGTCACGGCCCCGCGCGAGCCGGGCGCAGACACCGTCGGGATGTCGTTGGCCATCGCGACGCCCACCATGTTTCGGAGCGTGGCGAGGTGGGCGTAGTAGCCCGCCGCACCGAAATGGCAGGTGTTTCGCACGCCCACGTAGGCGATCCCGGCGTCAGCCGCTTTACTAATCGCCGTCTGCATCGCGAAGGCGGCCGTCACCATTCCCAACGTCGAGTTGCCATCGACGAGCGCCCACGCCGGGCCCTCGCCGGCGACGGCGGGACGTGCGTCGGCACGCAGCCCTCCGGCGCGCAGCCGGCGGAGATATCCCCGCAAACTTTTTGTGCCGTGCGTAAAGACGCCCATGGTGTCGGTCATGACCAGGACGTCGGCTGTGATCCGCGCGTCCGCTTCGCCGACCCGCGCGGCACGCAGGGCGCGGACACAGAA
>JBKJRK010000211.1:0-2926 GCA_046593135.1 Tepidisphaeraceae bacterium
CCTTGCCGTCGGCGCCGGCGCAGTTCTCGAAGGGCGTTACGCAATCGGGAAGGCGGCGCAAGAGAACGTGCCCGTGCGGGCGGCACTAGAACCTGACTGACCCTTACTGCGCCACGAGACTTCCCCCAGCCGCCCCGGATTCTGCATTCCGATAAGAAAAGATCCGGGGCGGCGCTGCGCTCTGCCCCGGCGTGTCGGCTGGGGAAGTCTCGTGGCGCAATAAAAGTCAGTCAGGTTCCAGTGCCGCCCGCACGGGCACGTTCTCTTGCGCCGCCTTCCCGATTGCGTAACGCCCTTCGAGAACTGCGCCGGCGCCGACGGCAAGGCTCGGCGCGGTCACATCGCCTTTGATCTCCGCCTCGGGACCGATGAGCACCGGGCCGCGGCTCTTCACGGTCCCTTTTAATTTCCCGCGGACGATCAAACCGCCGCACACAATCCGGTCGGCGATGACGTTGCCTTTTTTCTCGACGGTCACGATGCCTACGGTCTCGACGGCGCGTCGGGCTTCGTACCGGCTGATCGTCTCGTCCTTCAGCTTCAACGGCTTGTAGCAGAATTTACAGGTGATGCTTTGGGCGCGCAACGACACCTCCTGCGGCTTGTCGCAATAGGTGCAATAGATCGTGGAGCGTTCGCCCGAAGGAGTCGTCGAGAGGTTTTGCTCGTTGGGCGGCATCGGCGGGAAAGTAACGAGTAGCTACATACAGCGCCACGAATCTGGCAGATCGTCCGCCGGCTAGCGACGGCCCGTAGGGCCGGTTCATCCACGGAACCCGCAGAATCGTGGCGACCCTTTTATGTCCGAGGGCCGAGCAGCGGGAAACTTCATCCCGCCGCGCTCGGCCCTCAGCCTTGGGTCCTACTCGCAATTCTACGGCTTGGCGCCTTGCGGTTGCTGTTGTGGCTGCGGAGCGCCGCCGCCCTGACGCTGCGGCGGCTGGGCCGCCGGACGGTTCTTCACGCTGTCGGGGCCGACGCTCACGTGCCCGTTGAACACCGCGCCCTCATCCACCACCAGCTTGTTCGCCCGAAGGTCGCCTTCGTAGCGGGCCGTGTTCTTCAATTCGATGCGGTCGGCGGCGGAGAGGTTCCCCTGCACCTCGCCCTCGACAATGATCCCGCCGGCCTCCACGTCGGCCTGCATCTTCGCTTCTTTGGCGATGTGAATTCGCCCGGGCGTGTTAATTTTCCCCTCAAAATGTCCCATCACCCGCATTCCCTTTTCGAAGGTCAATTCTCCCTTGAACTTCGCATCGGGCCCGAGAACGGTCGGGAATTCCTGGTTGCCGGTTTCTGCCATACGAGGCCTCCATGCGTGCGGCGAGCGCACGACGACTCGATCGCAAGGTTCGCGGCGGGAGACCTACTCCCTCCCGGCAAACCCGGCTCATTGTGGGGGCGAATTATACGGGATAGGCCCCGGGGGGCAATTCGCAATCACGACGGAAGCGGCTCGTCGTACAGAATAAACCAATTTCGTTCCGCCGCCTCGCGGGGCTTGCTTTCCGCGCGAAGTGCCCCCGCAAACCTTTGCAGGCGGCCGCGCAGTAATTCCTTATCAAGCTGCGGGCCTATCGACATGGGTTTTGCGGGAGCCCCAGGCAACCCGCTTCTCCCCATTCTACTACAGCACCGGAATCTTCACCCGTTCCCCGCCCTTCATTGCCGATTCGTGGGCGCACAGCCCGACCATCGTCCAGTTCGCGCTCGTCGCCGCGTCCGGAAACGCCGGGTGCTTGCCAAATGCGGCCAGGAGGAAGTTATGCACCAGATGCGGGTGGCTCCCTCCGTGCCCGCCGCCTTGGAGAAAACTGAGGTGATCGGCGTCCTGAATCGCGGCGGGCTGGGTAAACCTCCGGATCGACTCCGGCAGCCGGCTGGCATAGTCCGGCACCTTCGTCCGCACCGGAATCTCCGGCTCCGGCAGCCCCAGCCGGTGAATCACCGGCTCCTCGCCTTCCACCTGCTGCCACTCGAAGCTCTGCTTGCTGCCGTATGCGTCAAAACTCTCGCGATACTGCCGGGCGGTGTCGAATAAACTGCGCGTGACTTCCGCGACCACGTCGCTCCCGGCAATCTTGAACGTCGCCGACTCGATCGCGAACGGCGAGTCGTACTTCGCGATCAGCTCCTCCCGAATCCGCCCCGAGCCGTGACACACGACGCTCTCCGCATGCGCCGGCTTCCCCGGCTTGCTCAGCAGCGCCAGGCACGGGCTCACGCAGTGCGTCGCGTACCACATCGGCGGCAACCCCGGCCAATAGTTCGGCCAGCCGTCCATGTCCTGTTGATGGCTGCCGCGCAGGAACTGGATCTTCCCCAGCACGCCGCGGTCGTACAGGTCTTTGGCGAACAGGTATTCGCGGCTGTAGACCACCGTCTCCATCATCATGTAGGTCTTGCCGCTCTTTTTCTGCGCTTCGACGATCTGCCGGCATTCGTCGATGCTCGTCCCCATCGGCACCGTGCAGGCCACATGCTTCCCGGCCTGCAACGCCTTGATCGACATCCAGGCGTGATCCGGGATCGGCGAATTGATATGGACGGCATCCACTTTGGGGTCTTTGATCAGATCGTCAAAGCTCGAATATCGCTTGGCGACCTTAAATTGCTCCCCGGCCTGTTCGAGGCTTGTGGGGTTGCGCTGGCAGATGGCGTACATCTCGGCATCGGGGTGGGCCTGATAAATTGGGATAAACTCGGCCCCGAAGCCCAGTCCGACGATGGCGACGCGAATCTTGCTCATTACGCTTTCCTTCTCGGACCTACCGTGTTGTCTGGGGAAAGTTGATTTGCAATCACCGGACTCAACCAGCATCATAACGGGACTTCAATTCGGCGATCAAATATTAACCCGTGAGGAAACGATGACTGACGTTGCCAATCAAGAAGACAGCCCCAGAACAGTACCTTGTTGTGGCCG
>JBKJRK010000589.1:0-3156 GCA_046593135.1 Tepidisphaeraceae bacterium
TTCGTGTCGTCGGCGATGAACGAGCGGCTGGGGGCGTTCCTGGAAGAGCATCCCAAGGAAGCCAAGATCATCTTCGAGAAGGGGATCATGGCCGCCGAGGCACGCGAGGCCGCGCGCAAGGCGCGCGAGCTGACGCGGCGGAAGAACAGCCTGGAAGGCACCAGCCTGCCCGGCAAGCTGGCCGACTGCCGCAGCAAGAGCAACGAGGACACGGAAATCTTCCTCGTCGAAGGCGACTCCGCCGGCGGCTCCGCCAAGCAGGGGCGCGACAGCAACGTGCAGGCCATCCTCGCCCTACGCGGCAAGCTGCTCAACGTCGAGAAGGCCAACCTCGTGAAGATGCTCGGCCACGAGGAAATCCGCACGATCATCAGTGCGCTGGGCTGCGGCATCCGCGACGACTTCAACCTCGAGAAGCGCCGCTACGGCAAGATCATCATCATGACCGACGCCGACGTCGACGGCTCCCACATCCGCACGCTGCTGCTGACGTTCTTTTTCCGCCACATGCAGGAGCTCGTCCGCGCCGGGCGGATTTACGTCGCCCAGCCGCCGCTGTACCAGGTCACGCGCCGCAAAAAGGCGGAGTACGTATTGAACGAGCGGGCCATGCGGGAAATTTACGTCAACCTCGGCCTCGACGGCACGAGCCTGCTCGTCCGCGACGCCGACACCGGCGCCGAGCAGCGGCGAATGACCGGCGACGAGCTGCGGAAGGTCATCGACCTCCTCACCAAGCTCGAAGAAGTCGTCAAGATCATCAACCGCCGGGGGATCGACTTCGCCGATTTGCTCGACAAGCGGGAAGAGACCGGCGTCGTCCCGCATCACCACCTGCTCATCGACGGGGAGCAACGCCTGCTCACGGCCGCCGAGTGGACGCAGTTGCTCGAGGACAATCAGCTCGTCCTGGGCCAGGAGATCCCCGGCCCAAACGGCTCGCCCGCCACCAACGGCGACGCCGTGCCGGAGAACACCAAGCCACTCCTCCGCGTGCAAAAGAGCGCGGAACTGCACGAAGTGAAGGACCTTGAAAAGCTCTTCACCGAACTCGCCCAGTTTGGCCTGTTGATCGACGACTACTTCCTGACCCAGGAAGAATCCGTCAGCGGCGAAAAGCTGCGAACCAAGTACGCCCTGGTCAACGAAGACAAGACCTACGAAGTGGCCGGCGTGTCGCAGGTCCTGACGCAGGTCCTGGCGATCGGGAAGCAGGGCATCGAGGTGAAACGCTTCAAAGGCTTGGGCGAAATGAACGCCGAGGAGCTGTGGGAAACGACGCTCGACCGCACGAAGCGCGTGCTCCTGCGCGTCACGCTCCAGGAAGCCGTCGAAGCCGAACGCATGTTCAGCATTCTCATGGGAGAAAACGTCGAACAGCGGCGGCAGTTCATCGAGGATCACGCGCTGGAAGTGAAGAATCTGGACGTGTAATTAGTTCCGTGCCGGCCGCGAAACAACAGTGGCGAGAAAGGCAATCACATATGGCCATGTCATGCCCAGCCTGTGGCGCGAAGAATCTGGAAGGGGCCGACGAGTGCGGCAACTGCGGCGCCGACCTGAGCGCGGTGGACCGGCCGAAGCCGGCGTCGGAGGTCGAGCAGTCGGTGATGAATCTGCCGCTGACGGCGCTGTCGATGACGCAGGTCCACGCCATTGCGCCCGACGCGCCGCTCGACGTGGCGGTCCAGACGCTGGTGCGACAGAAGCTGGACATGGTGGAAGTCGTGGAAGACGGCAAGCTCGTCGGCGTGCTTTCGATTCGGGACGTGGCGACCCGGGCCGGGGCCGACTACCACGACAAGCTGAATCAGCCCGTGCGACAGTTCATGACGTCGAAGGTCGAAACACTTCCGCCGGACGCGCCGATCACGTTTGCCCTGAATCGCATGGACGTGGGGGGGTACCGCCACGTGCCGGTGGTGCAAGGCGACCGCATCATCGGCGTCGTGTCGAGCCGTGACGTGCTGGCGTACATTCTGAAGCACAGCCAGGAACAAGTCGTCACCGAAGGCGTGACGACGTCACACGGAATTAGATGAAGCGCAAAAACGTAAAGACGTAAAACGTAACGGCGACCGCGATCCCATTACGTTTTACGTCTTTACGTTTTTGGCGGACGCTACGGCTCACACCAGATTCAAAAACTCCCGAATGTGCTGGTCCCACATCTTGTTCGCCTGCGGGTCGGCCAGCGGCAGCCGGAGTTCGTTGATGACTTTCGTGCCGTAGCCGATGGCTTCGCGCCAGCAGTCGGCGCAGGTGTTTTCCTGCACGAGCTTGCCGAAGTCGTTCCGCATCGGCGGGGCCGCGAGCTTGGGTTTGGTCAGTCCACACTTCTTGCAGCGGATCTGGCCTTCGCCAACCGGTTGGATCGGCTGCTCGGACTTCAACTCGGGGACCGGCGCACCGATGTCCAGCAGCAGCTTGGCAATTTCGTTCTTCGGCATCACGTCGCCGCGTTCGTGGGCGATTTTCATGCCGCGCGTGAGGCTTTCGACGGCGTCGTCGCGCCGGTTGAGCTTGAGAAGGGACTGGCCGATCAGGAGGTACGCCTTGCTGAGATTCGGCTCCAACTCGACGGCCCGGGTCAGGCTCGAAAGGGCCGGCTCAAACTGCCCGGCGCGGAAGTATTCCTGCCCGAGCGAAAAGTGGGCGAGGACGTTCTGCGGGTCGTCGCTCGCCATCTTGCGAAACTGCTCGATGCGCGGGCTGCTGCTGGTCGCGTCCGACATTTGATTCAATCCCTTCCACGTTCAGACTGAGAACTCGCAAAAAAGCTGAGGCGAACGCCAAGGCGCCCAGATCATCGCCGAGAAACATATGGCCAGTGCGGTGATTGTCTTCTCGGCGATGATCTTGGCGGCCTTGGCGTCATGGCGTTCAACTGGCTTGTTAGGAATTCAATGCTTGATTCCATTGGTGCCGTGCATGAGCGACAGGATCTCTCCCCGGCTGGCGGGGCTGTCCTTGAAAATGCCGCGGAGGGCGCTGGTTACCATCGTCGCGCCGTGCTTTTTGGCGCCGCGGATGGTCATGCAGGTGTGCGTGGCCTCGACCACGCACGCCGCCCCGACCGGGCTGAGCTCGTCCATCAGCGCGTCGGCGATCTGCGTCGTGAGCCGCTCCTGCACCTGCGGCCGGCGGGCGAATTCC
>JBKJRK010000629.1:0-4724 GCA_046593135.1 Tepidisphaeraceae bacterium
GTGGGAGATTGCCGCGCGCGAGCGGGGCTGTCAACTGGAATTTCGTCGGCCCGCTGAGGGGCGGGAGGGAGGTGTTAACGCGCACCTTCCGGTCCATCCGATGCTCTGTCGGGTCCACCCGATGCTCCGTCCGGTCCACCCGATGCTCCGTCGGGTCCACCTGATGCTCCGTCGGGTCCATCCGATGGAGCATCGGCGGCGGTTATTTGGACGCGCGCGGGGGCGGGCATACATCCTCTCGACGAACGGCGCGGCACGGGCGGCGGTCGCACGTCCATCGATTGTCGTCGAAAATCGCTCCGCATTCACCCGCGCTGGCCGCGCCGTCGGCCGGCCCGACCCGCATCGAAACCCAGGCGCTGCCGAGCCCGGTCGCGGCGTGAGCGGTTCCGGTCAAGCGGAACGGGGGGGACGCCCGATAAGCGTTTACAGAGGACAAGGTCCGGCCGCGGGCGGGAGCAGGATGCCACCGTGCGGGGCGGGACGTTTGATCGGATCGGTCGAAATGCCGCAAGTCGACGAGGAAACGGAATCGGGGGCCGCGTCTACCTCACCATCGCTCCGGCCCAGCGCCGACGCATGGGCCGCACTGGAGGCAGCCGAGGAAGACCTTGAGAGCGCCGTCGCGACCCTTTCACGGGAAAACGACGACGACAATCGCGACGTGATCGAAGCCGCCGGCGAGCGGATAACGATGGAAGCCGCCGGCGAGCGGATAACGATCGGAGCCGACGACGCGGCCGTTGCGGTTGCCGAAGCCAACGTCGCCGCCGTCGAGGCTGCGGTCGAAGAGGCGGAGATTGCCGAGGCGGCCGCCACCCGGGCTGTTCCGGCTCTTACACAGGTGCGCGGCGGGGCGGTCACGATTCCGTTGCTGTGCGCCGGCATCGCGATCATCGCCGCCTGTTTGCTCATCCCGCAGGCCGACGCGAACCGCCGGCTCGCATACGAACGCGTGAAACTCCAGGCGGACCTTGAAGCCGTCGAGAAGCAGGTCACGACGAACGACGATTTTCTTCGGAAGGTCGCGGACAACGCCAACCTCGCCGAGCGTCTCGCGCAACGGCAGATGAAGATCATCCGCCGGGGCAGCGAAATTTTATCGCTCAAGAACGACGGCGACGGAGAAATGTCTCCGTTCCAACTCACCGCCGTCCCCCCCGCGGCCGAGCTGGCCCCGTACGAGCCTCACGGCGGGATGCTCGCGGCGTTTTGCTACGACCCCAAGTCGCGCCTCTACCTCATCGGCGTCGGCCTGATGGTGACCGCCGCCGGGTTGGTGCTCGAGTTCGGGCCGAAGCCGAAAGAGTAGTAGGGGCGTCGCCCGCGTCGCCCTCTCGCCTGGGGAAACACAGTAATACGGATCGCGATTAATCCTCGCGCGAGTTCAGGGCCGCTAAAGCGGCCCTGCCGGCTGGAAAATTGAGACGTGACGCGCACGGATTAATCCCGATCCGTATAAGGCGCTCGCATAGGCGCTGCTCGGGTGACCGTGGTAGGGGCGAACCTTGTGTTCGCCCTCGTTTCGATCCCGGACATAGGGCGAACACAAGGTTCGCCCCTACAAAGCAGGTGCGGTACTCGTATCATTCCCGCCATGCCTCGCGGCTTAGCCATCGAAACTTCAGGTCGCACGGGCTCCATTGCGGTTGCGGAAGACGGCCGGGTTCTCGCCGAAGAAACATTTTCCCACGGCCTGAAGCATGCCGCCGGGATCGTGCCGATCATCGACCGGCTTTGCCGGGGCCGCGGGTGGAAACCCTCGGACATCGAAGAGGTCTACGTCTCGGCGGGCCCGGGATCGTTTACCGGCCTCCGCGTCGGAATTACGGTCGCCAAGACGCTCGCCTTCGCCACGGGCGCGCGGATCGTCGCGGTGCCGTCGGTCGAAGTTCTCGCCCGCAACGCGCCGCCCGGCTGGCAGAACCTGATCATCGTGCTCGACGCCAAACGCGACCAGATTTTCACGGCGTCGTTCGAGAACCGGGGCGGCGTGCCCGCGATTCGCGAGCCGGCCCGCCTCGATTCGCTCGCCGAGATGCTGCGCAAAACGCCCCGCCCGGTTCATTTGCTCGGGGAAGGGCTGCCGTATCATGAAAAGTTCATTCCAACGGACGACCCTGCGATCGTAATCACCGGTCCGGAAACGTGGGCGGCGCGTGCCGCTGTTGTCGCCGAATCGGGCGCGGAAATGGCTCGATCGGCGAACTTCGCCGACCCGATGCGGCTCACGCCGATTTACATCCGCAGGCCCGAAGCGGAAGAAAAGTTCGAGGCGAGGAAGACGTAGACGTGCAACGCCGTGTCACGAGCTTTTCCGATCGAAATAGTTCTGCGGCAGCAGTAGCGGGTGGAGCCGGCTGCCCGTCAGACCACCCGCCCGGCCGCTTGCGGTTTCGCAGACCGAACGGCGCACTCCGGTCTGCGAAACCGCAAGCGGCGACCGGAGGCGTCGCTACGATTGAGGTGAACGTTCTCTATTTTTTAGGGAAGAAATGTGAGTGTGAAACCTTTGAGCATCACCAGCGCGACACGACCCACACCGAGATCAAGCACCCGATCGACCCGAGCACGATTCCTGAGATGGCCATACCTTTGCCGCCGCCGCCCTCGGCGTTGGCTTTATTGATCTGGTTGTAGGCGATGATGCCGAAGGTGAGGGCGAGGCCGGGGACGAGGAAGGGGATGCACGCCGCGGGCAGGCCGATGATTCCGAGCACGAGCGACGCGACGGCGAAGCCGTTGCTGGAACCGCCGGCTTCGAGGGTGGTGCCTTCCATCGTGAAGGGCATGCCGCAGCCCTTGCAGTTGTTGGCGCTGATCGGGCTGCTTCCCTGGCACCGTGGGCAGCGGATGATCTGCTTACCGTCTTTCGCTCGGAGGATCGCCGGGGCGCGTTCGCCGGCGGCGGCGTAGGCGTGGACGGGGTGGGGGTCTTGCTTGATGATCTGCCGGGTCTTGGGGTCGATGAGCCGGCCGTAGCGGTCGAGGATGGGGATGGTGATGTTGTTGCCGCAGGTCGGGCATTGGCCGTCTTGGGCCGCCATCGCTTCGGTCGCTTCGAGGCGCGACGAGCAATACCCGCAGTTGAAGCCGTACCGCTTGCCGCCGCCCCGGGACATGCCGCCGAAACCTTGAATCGGGTTGGTTTGGGTCGGAGCCGGCGGCGGAGGTGGGTAGCCGCCGGCCACCGCGCCGACCCCCACCCCGGCGAGCGAGGCCATCGCCGGTTCGGTCTGCGAAGCCGGTACGCGCACGACGGTCAGGCACGTCGGGCAACGCAATTGCTGCCCCGCCTGAGAGTCTTCAGCCGAAAGCGATGTCCGGCAAACGTGACAAGGGAACACGACCATGTCGTGCATGAAGGGTATAGCACGGCGGAAGGATTCTCAAACGAGTCAGGACGTCGAAGTCTGATCTCTCAGCGCCGCGCCGCCTGCCGGGTCATTCGCCGCGATGACGTGTGCTTGGCCTCCGCGTGCAAGGATTCGTGCCACCGCTGCGCTGCGGGTCCGTCTTTCGTCCACGCCGCCGCCCGCCGACCGCCCCTCAAGCCGTTGCGGCGGTGGACCTTAGCAGGGTATCCTCCCTAACAGCGCCGGCTCGCTATCTTGCGCCGCCGGTCAGGTCAATCAGAGTTATCCGCCCTGAGCATGCCCAGCGGTTTGAAGATTCTCGACCTTCGTGTCGGCGACGGCGACATCGCTGATCGCGGGAAGACGGCCGTTATTCATTACCGCGGATTTCTAAGCCGCGGCGATCAGTTCCGCAGCTCGTACGACGACGGCGCTCCCGTCGTGTTTCGGATCGGTGGTCGAGATGTGATCGCCGGTTTGGAAAAGGGTGTCATCGGGATGCGCGTTGGCGGCGTGCGCGAACTTCGTGTGAGCCCGCATCTGGCTTACCGCGATCAGGCAGTGCCGGGCATTCCGCCCAACGCTGTCCTGCGATTTGAGGTAGAGTTGCTCGAACTCCGCGACGACCCGGCGGGCGGATAACCAATTAACCATGAATGTCAGCGGCTGTACTTATGTTGCGCCGACAAAAACGATAATCTGAGTCGAGCAACTACATCTGCCGCCAAGATTGCGCCGCAAGTCCGGGCAAACACGGTATACTTTCCGCGGGAGATCCATCATGAACGCGACAACTTTCGACGAAGTGCTTGACGCGATCGAAAACCTGCCGACGGAGCAGCAGGAAAACTTAGTGGACTTGGTGCGTCGGCGACTTGCCGAGCGGGGTCGGCAGCAGGTCGTCGCCGACGCGCGGGAGGCCCGCGCCGAGTTCGCCGCCGGCAAAACCAGTGCGGTGTCGATTGATGACCTGATGCGCGAGATCGAGTCGTGAGGCGCAAGATCCACCCGTCTTCAGCATTCGCCCGTTCTATGAAACGGCTGGGTAAGAAAGACCACCAAGCTTTCGCGGCACTTCGCACCACATTGGTGATACTACAGGAAGACGCCTTCGACACACGGCTGGGCAGCCACAAACTTAAGGGCGATCTTGCAGGTCTCTGGGCGTGCAGCGCAGGCTACGACCTGCGAATCGTGTTTGAGATCGGGAAGCGCAACAACGAAGAGATCATTTTGCTCGTGTCGGTCGGAACACATGATGAGGTTTATTGATCGCGGCGGCCCGGCGTGCGGGGTAACCCTTCGACTATGAATCCCGTTTGGGGTCAAGGGTGATGTCGGGGCGCACCGCATTTGTCTTTCTCTTTT
>JBKJRK010000089.1:0-2661 GCA_046593135.1 Tepidisphaeraceae bacterium
CGTCACGTCTCAATTTTCCAGCCGGCACGGCCGCTTCAGCGGCCTTGAATTCGCGCGAGGATTCATCACGACCCGTGTTAGATGGAATTCGTATTACGTCTTTTTTGCCGCCGGGGCGATTTGCTTACGCAACTTGTCGCCGATTTTGCGTGTGCGGGCCGCTTCCAGCATTTCTCCCGCGCCGGCGTCGTCGGGTTGCTCCTTGGTAATGAGCAACGCCCAAGGCAATGCGCGGTCAAAGTCGCTGCGGGCGAGATACAACCGGGTCAACCCCCACCACGCGGCCGACGCGTTCATCGACGCGGCCTTCAGCAGGTGCTTCTCGGCTTCGTCCATTTTGCCTTGGGAAAGGTAAACCTGCCCGAGGCCGTTCAGTGCCGCGGGGTGATCGGCTTCGACGGCAACCGCCTTTTCGAACGGCTCGATGGCTTTGCCCGCTTTGCCCTGGTTGAACAGGCTCCAGCCCAGGCCGTTCCAGGCGTTGGCGTTGGCGGGGTCGAGCTTGACGGCCTCCGCGAATTTTGCCTCCGCGTCGGGCAGCTTGCGCTGTTGCCAGAGTTGCCAGCCTTCGGTGTTGAGCGCCGCGGAACGTTCGACGTCGGCGGGTTTGGCGCCGTCGGGTTTGGCGCCGTCGGCGCCGGTCTTGCCCTGTCCCGCCAAGGCGGCGAGCAGGACGCAAAGGATTGCAGTCATGACGAGTCCTCCCAATAGGAATACGATGTTTCGCCGGCGGCGACGTTGCCGCCGGCCTTCGTCGCGGCGCAGCGAGTCGACGAGCAGTTCGTCGGCCCGCCGCATCGCGGCATCAAGGCGGACGCGTTCCGCCTCTTCTCCCCCCTGGGGCGCGGCGGCGGTTGCGTCCCACGGTCCTGCGTCGGGCCCGACGCCGGGGTCGTTGGATGCCGCCTCTGCTGCCGCCGCGTTTGATGCTTCAGGGTTGTCGCCGGACCATTCGGCTTGGTCGTTCATTGCGTCACCACGCTTGTACGACGACTGTTGAACACGCACTTAGATTCCCTTAATGAGCTTCGCCGCGTCCGCGGCCGTCGGCCGGCTGGTGTCGACTGCGTCGAGGACGTTTCCCTTCACGCGCTGCGTCTTACCGATCTCGCTGCGCAAGGATTCGATGACCTTGTCGAGCCGCGACCGCACGGTGGGGTAGGAAACGCCGACCTGCTCGGCGATTTCCTTAAGATTTCCGCCCGCCAGGAGGAACATCTCGATAAACCGCTGGTGCTCAACCGGCAGTCCCGCAAGCCGCGACATCGGAAACTCGGCTTCGATCGCGACATTGCACGCCCCACAGTTCATCCGCGTTACGGTCATCGCCGACCCGCAGTACGGGCAGTCCTGTTTCACTGGTAATCGACGGCCTGTTGAATCCATAAGTAAGATTGTGAATCAATATGGCGATCATAACTTAATAAATCAACAGTATAATTATAAAAAACTTAATTTTATGAATTATTTCAACGCGGCCGTGCCGTCGGGCGGCAGTGCTGGATTCGGTGGCTTCGCGGTCTTATTCTCGCAGCCATGAGCAGGCGGTATCTGATTACGGGTGGCGGCGGGTTCATCGGGTCGCATCTTGCCGAGCGGCTCGTGCTCGACGGGCATCACGTCGTCGTCCTCGACGACTTGTCCACCGGCCGGCCGCAGAATCTCGCCGGACTACGAGGGAACCCGAATTATCAACTCGTCCGAGATTCGGTGGAAAATGAAGGTACAGTCGGCACGCTGATGGCGGGCTGCGATGAGGTGTTCCATCTCGCATCGGCCGTCGGCGTGAAGCTCGTTGCGGAAGAGCCGGTGCGGACGATCCGCACGACGATCCACGGCACCGAGGTCGTCCTCGAAGCGGCCAACAAGTTCGGCCGGCCGGTGCTGATTACGAGCTCTTCGGAGGTTTACGGCAAGGGTGCGCGGGTGCCGTTCGACGAAGACGATGACGTCGTCATGGGCGCGACGCGTTTCAGCCGGTGGTGTTATGCTTACAGCAAAGGAATCGACGAGTTCCTTGCCCTGGCCTACCACCGGCAGTTCGGATTGCCGGTGACAATCGTCCGGCTGTTCAACACGGTCGGACCACGGCAGGTGGGAATGTACGGGATGGTGCTCCCCCGCTTCGCAACCGCGGCCGTACGTAATGAGCCCTTGCAGGTTTACGGCGACGGCAACCAGACGCGGTGCTTCTGCCACGTCGCCGACGTCGTCGACGCTTTGATTCGACTCCAGCAGGTCCCCGGAGCGGCGGGTCAGGTGTTCAACCTGGGCAGCGACGAAGAGGTGTCAATGAACGAATTGGCGAGCCGGGTCATTCAACTGGCCGGGTCTTCGAGCAAGATCGAGCACATGTCCTACGAGAAGGCCTACGGTCAATCATTCGACGACATGCTGCGGCGTGTTCCTAAGCTCGACCGAATTCAACATGCGATCGGTTTCAAGCCGCGGCACAATCTGGACGACATCGTCCGCTCCGTCGTGGAAGACGTCCGGCGTGGACAACCGTAATAGACGGTAATCAGACGAAGAATGTGCCGCGATGCACGACAAAATGTCTCCCGCTGCAACCCGCGCCCATTAACCCAATCCGTGGTAAGTTGATTGATACACAATTCGTTCGGGCGCTTGCGCCGTTGCCGGGTAATCGGGCCAATGTTC
>JBKJRK010000167.1:0-3095 GCA_046593135.1 Tepidisphaeraceae bacterium
CGTTCGCGGGCGTGCTGGTTGTGGCCGTTCATCAGGGATTCCATCCAAACCTGATTGCCCCTTCGATCATCTTCTTCGGCGTGTCCGGGCTCATTGCCATGTTTGCCAGCGCCCGAAGCCGGGCGATGGAGAATTTGCGGGTGAGCCATGCGCGCAAGATTGCCGTCATTGAGGGGAGCCTGGACTGCATTATCGAGATGGACCACCAAGGCCGCGTCATCGAGTGGAATCCCGCTGCGGCCAGGGTATTCGGATATACGCGGGACGAAACGATCGGCAAGGAGATGGCGCAGATCATCATTCCCCCACACCTGCGCGAACAACACCGGCAAGGGCTGGCCCGCTACCTCGACACGGGGGAAGGGCCGGTGCTGGGCAAGAGGATTGAAATCTCCGCCATGCGAAAGGATGGAATTGAATTTCCGGTTGAACTGACGATCGCCCGGCTGGACACCGGCTGGCCGCCCACGTTCACGGGCCACCTGCGGGACATCACCGAAAGAAAGCGGGACCACGACGCGCTTCGAGACAGCGAGGAGCGATTCCGCGCGGCCTTCGACCAGGCCGTTGTGGGGGTCGTGCTGACCGACCTGAGCGGGCGGGTGCTCCGGGTAAACGACGCCTTCTGCCGGATCGTCGGCCGCCCCGGCGAAGAACTCATCGGCCGCGATTCCCACGATTACACGCACCCCGACGACCGGAAACAAACGAAGGCCAACCTCCAGCGAATCGAGACCGACGGCTTGGCCAGCGTCGTCTACGAGAAACGGTACGTTCGTAAGGACGCCACCGTCGTATGGGGACAGGTTACGCTGTCGACGGTGCGCGGCCGCGACGGGAAATTGGCCGGCACTGTGGTGCTGGTCGAAAACGTCACCGATCGCAAACGCAACGAGGCGCGCGACCGCTTCCTCTTCACCTTGGAAGACGCGATCCGGCTGCTGGCCGATCCAGAGGAAATCACGCTGGCGTGTGCGAAACTGCTCGGAGAGCACCTCGAAGCCGACCGCTGCGCTTATGCGGACGTGGAGGCCGACGAGGACACGTTCAACCTGACGGGGAATTACAACAGAGGGGTGCCGAGCATCATCGGGCGGTACCGGTTTGCCGACTTCGGCGTCGAAGTCCTGCAACTGATGCGGGAAGACAAGCCGTACGTCGTCAATGACGTCGACACGCACGAGCCGCCGCTCGGCGATCTCTCGTACTATCGCCAGACGATGATCCAGGCGGTGATCTGCGTGCCCGCGCACAAAGCCGGCAAGTTCGTCGCGGCCATGGCGGTTCATCAAAAGACGGCGCGTCGCTGGACTGTTGAAGAGGTAAAACTGGTGCGCGTGGTCGCGGAGCGTTGCTGGGAATCCATCGAACGCGCCCGCGCCGTACGCGTGCTGCGACAAAGCGAAGCGGAGTTCCGGCTGCTGGCCGATGCGATGCCCCAGATCGTCTGGGCGGCCGGCCCCGACGGGCAACTCGACTATTACAATCGTCAGTGGTTCGAGTACATCAAGTTATCGCCAGACGAGACCGACGAGGCCCGCTGGGATCGTCACCTTCATCCCGACGACCTGCACCGGGTTTACCAGGAGTGGTCGGCGTCTCTTCGATCGGGGACGCCGTACAACATCGAGTTTCGCGTCAGGCGCGCCGACGGGGCGTACCGCTGGTTTCTCGTCCGTGCCCTGCCTATTCGCAGCGGTGACGGGAGCGTCGTGCGGTGGTTCGGAACCTGCACCGACGTCCACGACCACAAAGCGCTCGAAGAGCAGAATGAAAAACTCCTGGAGAGCGAGCGGTCGGCCAGAACTGAAGCCGAGCGTGCCAGCCATATGAAGGACGAGTTCCTTGCCACGCTCAGCCACGAGCTCCGCACGCCGCTCACCGCCATCCTCGGCTGGTCGCAAATCCTCGCCGGCGGCAGCAAAGATGCCGGCGATTTGAGCGAGGGGCTGCGTACTATCGAGCGCAACGCGCGCGCCCAGACGCGAATCATCGAAGACCTGCTGGAGATGAGCCGGATCAACGCCGGCAAGGTAAGACTTGATGTTCAGCGGATTGACCTCGCTTCGATTGTGCACGGGGCGATCGAGACGGCCAAACCCGCCGCCGAGGCCAAGGGCATTCGCCTTTTGGCCGTGCTCGACCCGTCGGGCGGCCCGGTTTCGGGCGACCCCAATCGGCTGCAGCAGGTGATGTGGAACCTGCTGAGCAACGCGATCAAGTTCACCCCGAAAGGCGGGCGCGTACAGGTCTTGCTGGAGCGCGTTAATTCCCACCTCGAAGTGAGCGTGATCGACACGGGCGAAGGGATCAAGCCGGAATTTCTTGCCCACGTTTTTGACCGTTTTCGTCAGGCCGACCCGTCCTCCACGCGTCGCCACGGCGGCTTGGGGCTCGGACTTTCAATCGCCAAACAACTGGTCGAACTGCACGGCGGGAGCATCCGCGCCAAGAGTTCCGGAGTCGGCATGGGTGCGACGTTTACGGTTTCGCTTCCTCTGACAATTGTTCATCCGGAACTCGACGAGCTGCCACGCCGCCACCCAGCGGCCGCGACGACAGACGCGGTACCGCAGGCGCCGTGCGAAAAGCTCACCGGCGTGAAAGTGCTCGTCGTGGACGACGAGCCGGACGCACGAAACCTCGTGCGAAGGCTGCTGGAAGACTGCGAGGCGACCGTCACCACGGCAGGCTCGGCTTCGGAAGCGCTCATACTCCTCCAATCCGATTCGCCCGACGTGCTGGTCAGCGACATCGGCATGCCCGACGTAGACGGCTACGCGCTGATCCGGCAAATAAGGGCGCTGGGTCCGGCGCGCGGCGGCAACATCTCCGCCGTGGCCCTGACGGCGTATGCCCGGGCGGAAGACCGAATGCAATCCGTGCGGGCGGGTTTTCAAATGCACATCGCCAAGCCCGTCGAACCCGCCGAGTTGGTCACGATGGTTGCGAGCTTGGCGAAACACACCTGACGTGCATTCCGCTTCATTCTCGCGGAGCGCGCGACCTCATCGCTGCGTCCGTCACGCCAAGTCCTGGTGACGGGGGACGTTGAACAGTTATACGGATCGTGATTAATCCTCGCGTGAGTTCAG
>JBKJRK010000185.1:0-8057 GCA_046593135.1 Tepidisphaeraceae bacterium
TCGCCCGACGAGCGTCGCTCCCGTCATCGTTTTCTCGAACTGTTTTTCCAAGGCGTTCAGCTCGATCTTCGGCTTTTCTTGCTCGGGGATTGGAGTGGGCGCCGGGTCGTCGGCGGCGCGAAGGGTCGTCGGAATCGAAAGGCAAAGGGTCAGAAGCATGGCAATGGTCTTCATGGCGCGAAACCTCGTTTTTCAGGCAACTTGCACTGCGAACCCGCTCGGCTGATGCACCCATCCTGCGCGGGGATTCTCGTGCCATGCGGTCAGGCGGTCGGCGATCTGGTTGGAGGCGCGGGCCTTGCCGGTTTGCGTCCAGTCGCCTTCGGAGTGTAGGCGGACGGCTTGCTCGACGCCGCCGGCGTCCAGAAATCGCACGATGACGTGCACCGTCCCGAAGTACGACGCCACCGAGCCGGAGTCGGCCTTCCGATCCACGCCCAGGAACCGATCATGGCGGATCTCCCAGGCGCGGTCGTCGCCCCAGTACACCAGGCGGTCGTCGCCAATCCAGAGCATGCCGAGGTCTTCCTCGATCATGCCCAGCTTCTTCCAACTATTGCGTTTGGGGTTAGAGTTTCCGACGAATCGCCCGGCGGTGATTTGCTCAGGTGGGACGCCGCGGGCGCGGAGCCGGCGGGTGATGACGATCACCTCGAGCGGCCCCCACACGTTGATCCAGATCATGACGACCTGCGCCACGATGAACGGCCCAAAAAGCGCAGCCATCCAGGAAAGCTCGGACGGAAGGATGCGCAGCAGAACCGGGTAAACCCCCGGCAGAAAGATGAAGGCCACACCGCATTGCAAAAGCAGCCCCGTGAGGATGTTGGCAACCCAGAGTTTTTTGCCGAAGGTCCTGAAGAACGGCCGCGTGAAGTTGAACGTGAAGCAGGCGGTGAGGAGAACCAACCCGTACACGAATGCGCCGCAGGCAAAGATGACGACGCCGAGCATCGCGAGCAGCACGCCCGCAACCGGGTTTGGGGCGATGGCAGTGGGCGGGCGGTTGCCGAAAAAATACGGCAGCCCGCCGCAGGTAAACATGACCGCCATCAGCATCGCGACGCCGAGCGACCACTTCAGCGGCGACAGCTTCCGCGGCGCGGACGCGGCGGGCGGCGGGAGAGGGGGTGGGACGGTGACCGGCGTCATGGCTGGCTGAAAATAACGGGTTCTCGAATCACTTTTTCCCGCCCGCGGTTCCCAGGCCGTCCATCAGGACGGTCAGTGGCTGGGCGATCGCCAGGATCGTCAGTACGATAAAGATTGCGAAAGCGAGCGTCACGAGCGTGCGCGCCAGCCGCCGCCCCCCGGGCCCCGCGCGCCCGACGATCAAGCCGAGTCCGACAGGAATCGCCAGGAGCACGACCCACCCGCCGGCGGCAACGACCGACCGCACGGCAAAAAGGGTTTTCGACACCGGCGGCAGCTCCGTCTTGAAATCGGCAAACACTTCGGCAAATCGCGGCAGCACGAACAGCATGATCGCTACCCACGCGAGCATGATGCCTTCCGCCCACAGGAAAACACCCCAGGCGAACGGAAAAGCGGTGACGCGCGGCGCGGACGTCGTGTGCGGCATCGGCGCCGCGTAAGCCAGCGGCGGCGCCGCAGACGCGGGCGGCGCTTGAGCCGGGAACCGCGGGGGCAGTGGCGGCGGGGTGGCCATGAAGCTCGCTTACTCTTCCCTCACGCGCGTCTGGATGTTGTCCAAAACGTTCATGAAGTTGATGTAGCTGTCGTATGGGCTTTCGTACGGGCTGAAGTATTTGTGCACGTCGCCGTCGGCCCAGTATTTCGTGCACATGTAGTAGAAGTGGTCGCTCGTCGTAAGCCGCCGCCAGTCGTCGAGCAGGACGGGGTCTCCCTTTTCCTTCAGCGCGCCTTCGAGCTTGTACAGCTCGTGCAGCGCGTTGGATTGCATCGCGTTGCCAAGCCAGGCTGAAAGGTCGCGCTCCTGATCGGCCCAGGAGATCATGTGGGGAACGTCGAGCTCGTCGGCCGATTCGAAGGCGTCGGCGACTTGGCTCGGGGTGAGGAAATTGTTGGCGCCGTCTTTCATCACCTCGGCGGGCAGATGGCGGAGGAAATCGAAGATGCCGGTGCTGGCCCACTGGTGTTCGCCGAACGTCTCGTAATCCATGAACAGGTTGCAGACGACCCCGTGCCCGTTGATCTGGCTCACCCACTTCGCAAACTTCTCGGCCGTCAAGGGCCACTGTTCCCACTCCCGGTTGCTGAAGCGGAAGGCGATGTCGTCGCTCAAGCGGTAATTTTTCAGCAGCAGCTTGATGCGCGCGTGGGGCGGGCGGTAAACATAATTGGGGCTGCGGGCGCCGAGGATGTGATCGGCGCCTTCGGTCAGGATCGCGTCGTAGCCCATGTGGGCGACGAAGTGGGCGAGGTCGTTGTTGTAGATCAGCTCCGTGTTCCGAAAGACCCGCGGCTCCTGCCCGAATAGCTCCTTGACCAGCGCCCGGTGCGACTCGACTTGCGTGCGAAATTCTTCACGCGAATACAAAAAAGACAGCGAGTGGTGGGACGTTTCGCTCAGAAATTCCACGCAGCCGGTCTGGTTGAGCTGCTGAAAGCTCTCGAGCACGTCGGGCGCGCCCCGGCGGAGCTGCTCCAGGGCGGTGCCGGTGATCGAATAAGCGATGCGGAAACGGCCTTCGTGCTGCTTGATGGTCTCAAGGAGGGTCTGGTTGGCGGGGAGGTAGCTCTTGGCCCCCACTTTACGGGCGATTTCGGCATTTTTGGCGTCGTCGAAGTAATGACGGTCGGTGTCAAAGACGCTGTACCGACGGAGCCGGAACGGCTGGTGAATCTGGAAATAAAAACAAACCGAAGCCATCGAGCAAAATCCCGGGTCGCGTCGTCGGCCGATCCGGGTTGGCATTCTAACGGCCCGCGCGGCGGGGTCTACGGGTCGGCGAGACTTTCCCGCAGCCGTCGTCCCTTACCGGCAGGGCGATCGCATCTGTATCGGTTAGGCCGGGCGCGTAGGGGCGAACCTTGTGTTCGTCCTTCGTACTAGGCAGGGAAAGAGGACGAACACAAGGTTCGCCCCTACGAGTTGCCACGTGCGATCGCCCTGCCCTTACCGGGCCGCTGACGCGAGGTTAATACGTCGTAAACAAGTCGTCGATAATTTTGCCTTGATTGCCGCTGGATTGCGGTTGGCATCGAAAAAGGAGCAATGATGATTCGGTTCGTGTTGATGTGTGCGGTGGCCGGTTTGCTGAGCGGGTGCGGGAACAGCAATGGCGGGGCAAAGCTGAACAGCCCGTTCTCGAAAAAACCCGCCGCGGCGGCGAAGACCCCTGACCAGGCCGACTACTTTGAGATCCGCAAGGACGGCAAGACCTATCTCCTCGGCAGCAGCGACTCCCGCACGGCGTTTATGTCCGGGAAAACGCCAACTGTAAAGGAAACGAAGTTCGACAACGGCAAGTCGGTCCTCGTCGAAAACAGCGACTTCAACAGCTACAACCGGCTCGTCGCCGAGTACAAGAAAGCCAAAGGGCTGTAATGCAGATTTCCGGATGATAAGTGCACTGCCGCCTTACGCCGGGAGATGCGACGTGAATCGACACGAAGGGAACACGAATCTGTACGAATATACGGATTTCAGTTGATTCTCGCGCGTCGAGGATGTGACCTGCCGCCCTCCGGGCGGCCGCGAACCGGGATGTATTGCGGGCGCGGAATCAGATGAAATCCGTATAGATGAGGATTCGTGTCAATTCGTGTTCCGCCTTCGAGGGTGAGGTGAGAACGCACCTATGTTCCAGGATCCGCATAAGTTTTTCACCGTCCCGTTTGGTGAGACGTAGCGTGATTTTACAAATCCTCTAACCGTTGCTGCTTGGCGAGTTCCCAGAGGGCGTGGATCAAGGGGTCCATGTCGCCGGCGACGGTTTGCTCGAGGTTGAAGTTTTTCTCGCCGCCGCCTTCCCCGCCGAGGCGGTGGTCGGTGCAGCGGTTCTGGGGGAAGTTGTAGGTGCGGATACGCTCGTTGCGGTTGCCGCTGCCCATCATCGCCTTGCGGGCGCCCATGGCGGCGGCGTGCTGCTTGTCTTTTTCGGCTTGGTAGAGGGTGCTGCGGAGCAGGGCCCAGGCGCGTTCCTTGTTCTGGGCCTGACTCTTGTGCTCGGTCATCTTGAACTGCAGGCCCGACGGCGCATGGCGGATGAACCAGCCGGTCTCCACCTTGTTGACGTTCTGCCCACCCGGCCCGCCGCCGCGACAGCCCTTTTCTTCGATATCCTTGGGGTTGATGTCGATTTTCACGTCCGGCAACTCGGGTAGCACGGCCACCGTCGCGGCGCTGGTGTGAATCCGGCCCTGGGCTTCGGTTTCGGGGACGCGCTGCACGCGGTGCCCGCCGCCCTCAAAGCGGAGGTGGCGGTAAGCGCCGTCGCCTTTGACGTTCACGATCGCTTCCTTGAACCCGCCGCGTTCGCTGACGGAGAAATCGCTGACTTCAAACTTCCACCGCTTGGTTTCCGCGTAACGGCGGTACATCTCGAACAGGTCGCGCGCGAACAGGGCGGCTTCCTCGCCGCCGGTGCCGGCGCGAATCTCGAGGAAGAACGAATCAATCGCCTTGTCCTCGGCGGCGACGAATTCGTCCTTCAGTTCTTCCAGGAGCGACACCGCCTTCGCCTCCCCGTCGGGCAATTCCGCCGCGGCGAGTTCCGCCATCTCGGCGTCGGCGCGGTTGGACGCCATGGCGCGAAGCTCGGCAACCAGAGCTGTCGCCTTTCGATACGCGCGGTACTGGTTGACGATCGGCTCCAACTGGCCCCGCTCCTTGCTCAACGCGGCCAGCTTATGGTGGTTGCTCGTGACGTTGGGGTCGTTCAGCTGGTCCTCGACCTGCGTAAATTGCAACTGAAGCGCTTCCAGCTTACGAATTAATGGGGAGGTCACGTTCAAAAGGTCGGACATGGCACCGCTCGAATTCAATCGACAGAAATGACGTTCACGCACTTGTCGCGGGAACGCGGGGGCTAACGCTCAACCAGATGGGATGCCAGTCGCATTTCAAGGCATTATACGTCAAGTCAGTCGGTTTGTTGAGGGCTCGTCTTTTGCGCCATCTGTGCCTGCAATTCGCCGGTGGAATTGTCGGACGAGGCCCCCTCGACAAGCTCGATCGTCTCTTCGTTGCTCGCGGCCGGACCGGCGACCGTCGTGCGCTTGCGAAAGCGAACCTCCGGCAGGCGCAGAACCGCCTGCCGCAACGCCTGCTCCCACCGCACGCGGATTTTCCCGAGGTCCGGGTCGTCGGCGGCGAATCGGCGCTGGCGCGTGATCTCCAGTTCGTCGGTCTGATAGACCAGCAAATCGACCGGCGGACCGACCGTCACGTTGGATTTCATCGTCGAATCCATCGAGAGCAGCGCGTACTTGGCCGCCTCTTCCAGTGTCGTCTTATCGAATCGAATGCCCCGGTCCAGGATCGGCCGGCCGTACTTCGTTTCGCCGATCTGAAGGTAGGGGGAGTCTTCGGTCGCAAATAGCGGATTGCCCTGGGGATAGATCAGCAGGAGTCCCGGTTGATCGCCTTTCACCTGGCCGCCGACGATGAAGTGGACGTTAAACTTGTATTCGTCGGCCTCCAGAGCCTCCCGGTCCATCTCCGCGACCCGGCGCACCTCTGCGCCCACCACCCGTGCCGCGTCGTAGAGCGACGGCGCAACCGCCAGCCCCCGCCCGGCGTCAAAATCCCGGCGGAGCAGGGTGAGCACGGATTGCGTGAGCGACAGGCTTCCGCTGGCAAGCAGGAAGAAGACGCGTTCGCCGGGCACCTCGAAGTGGTGCATCTTGCGCACGATGTTGACCTGGTCGTACCCCGCATTGGTGCGGGAGTCCGAGGCCATCACCAGCCCGTGTTTGGTCACAATCCCCAGGCAATAAGTCATGTCAGAGTCATCCTGTGGCCGGCGCGAGCGATTCTCCATGCGGGCGCGCGACATGGTAGCAAACCTCGCATCGGGGTCCACCCTCCTGATTTGGAAGTTGACGCATTCGAAGATCGTCAGGTAACGTTCGATCGAACCAGCCGGAGTCGAGTGCGTGTCGCCCGCTAGGCGGACCAACCAAACCCAGCATGCTGATCAAACTCGGATACGAGTTGGTGTTCGACATCCCGGCCCCGGTTTCGATGGTGCTGATGCTGTACGTGCACCCCGAGCAGGCCCACGTCCTTCAGAAGCCCGAGGCCATCTACTGCGACCCGCCGGTGCCCCTCACGGGTTATGTTGACGCGTTCGGCAACCGCTGCGCCCGCGTCTTCGCCCCGGCGGGCAAGCTGAAGCTCACTTACGACAACGTCGCCTTCGACACCGGCGAGCCGGAGCCTTCGATCGAAGGGAAAATCCTCCACCCCGTTCACGACCTCCCGGCCGACGTCATCCAGTTTCTGCTCCCCAGCCGGTATTGCGAAGTCGATCGCATGACAGACATGGCCTGGAAGCTCTTCGGCCAAATCCCGCCCACCTGGGAACGCGTGAAGGCCGTCGTCGACTGGGCCCACGGCCACATCGAATTCGGCTACCCCTACGCCAGCCCGACCAAGTCGGCGTTCGACGTCTGCTCCGAAAAGAAGGGCGTCTGCCGCGACTACATGCACCTCGCCATCACGATGCTCCGCGCCCTCAATGTCCCCGCCCGCTACGCCACCGGCTTCCTCGGCGACATCGGGGTCCCCTTCACCCCCGCCCCGATGGACTTCAGCGCCTACTTAGAGGTCTACCTCAGCGGCCGCTGGTGGGCGATGGACGCGCGGAACAACGAACGCCGCATCGGCCGGATCAAGCAAGCCCACGGCCGCGACGCCGTCGACGTCGCGTTGACCACCAGTTTCGGACCGACGACGCTGGAAAAGTTCGTGGTGGTGACGGAGGAGATGAAGGGAGAATAGCGTATTGCCTTTGAGTGGCCGGGCCGGCACGCGGCCGGATAGACCGCAGACTCGGCGCGCATCATTCTGACGGCAACTTGTACGTGTCCGTCACTTCCATCTCGTTGCCGCATTTCGGGCATCGGCTCTGTCCCCTGAAATCCACATATAAACGCTTGTCGCTCAGGTCAGTGCCGCAATTCCAGCAGAGTAACCCTCGCGCGACGCGCCGCCGGCGCCAAAACCAGACACCGGCGAGCAGCACACAGACGACGGCCAATGTTGCGAAGAGCCAGTCCAAGCGCGCCTCCGATACATAAACCCTGATCCTACTGTTCCGCCAGCGATTAACGCCGTTACGAAAGCGGCGATGCCCAACAAACGCAATCGTGCCTGTTTTGTATCAGCCGTCGACTGAATCTGTTCAGTCATCGAACCTCCGGGCTATAACTACTGATCAGCTCTATGGCAGACAAAACGCCGGCCACGCTTTCGAATCACAGGGACCGCTCTGCCGGCAGCGGCCGGCTAGTCTGCCGCCGGGCGGCCACGGAACTCAGTGAGTTCATCCTTGGGTACAACTCGGTCGGACGCCAATCCCTTCTCGATGAAGCCGTACACTTCCGCGCCGTGGCCCAGCTCCTGGTCATCGACCTCCCGCAAATCTTCGAGGCCGATGAAGGTCCACTCGCACGTGTTGCCGTCGCAATTCTCGTACGAGACCTGCTCTCGCCTGCCCAAGGCGAGAGCACGTTCGTAGGCCGACTCCGCGTCGACGGCACGGACGAGGCGGTACTGTACGTCCACGCTCGGACCGTCGTTGTCCGGATCCTCGACAATGCGGGACTCGAACACGAGGACGGCGATAAACCATTGCTCGACGGGTATTGTTTCCACGACAGATGAACTCGTTGTTTAGCTGATCCGTCGCACCCGGGCGACGAAATCCGCTACGGGGGCTTCCGCCGCGGCCGACGGTCAGCTTTCGTCAGACCCGATCGTGAGCAGTTCGGTCGCTTGTCGCAAGAGGATCGGCAATTCGCTGGTGACGATGTCCCAGGTCTTGTCGTGTTGGACGACGGCGTAGCCGTGGATGAGGACGTTGCGGAAGCCGATGATGGCACGCCAGTCGGAGTTCTGCTGGGCA